>CADAGC010000052.1 GCA_902787365.1 uncultured Ruminococcus sp.
CGTGAAAATGATGTAATAAAAGCCCTGCTTGATGATGCAGGAATTTCACCTGATTCAAAGACAAAAAGCCATGTTACGGCACTTATGTATGCCTGCGGTGATAAATGCGTGTGCGCACGCTTCGGCGGTGATGAGTTCATAGCGGCAGGTGAGTATGAGATAGGCCTTGCTGAGGAGTTTGAGCAGAAATTCAACCTCTACATTTCAAACCAGAACAGCGCTTTGAAAGGCACATACGAGATAGCTGCAAGCCTCGGTATCGTCAGCGACAGGTGCTCTTATGATAATATAGACAAGATAATAAACCTTGCCGACGAGCGAATGTATATGAGAAAAAAGGAAAGAAAGCAGGTCATAAGGCAGACGCCGAGGTGATGCTTTACATATTTTAAGTAATTATATAAAAGAACAGGAGATAGAGAAAAATGAGCAGAAAAAAGCTTTTAGCTTCAGCTGCGGCAGTTCTGACTGCCATGACAATGATGCTGCCGACTGCGATGAGTGTCAGCGCCGTGCAAATAGGCACAGAATCGAGCGTTAATACGGAGGATCCTGATAATACCGAGGATACTTCAAAGGACACGAATTCCGAGACCGAGCCGCCCGAGACACAGCCTACCCAGTCGAGCGAAAAGACAAAGACACAGAGCAAGACGCAGACAAAGACCAGAACACAGACGCAGACCGAGGAACCTACACACACTACCGAGGAAACAGAAAAGACCACAAAGAGAACTACCAAAAAGACGACCAAGAAGACCACTACTACCACAGAAGAGGAGACTACCACCACCACAGAGGACGAGAAGAACAGCTACAATAACGCAACGGTTGACCTCTCGCACGCAGGCTTTAACGAGGATAAAGAGGTAAACGTAAAGCTTAAGATCGACTCTGACGGCAGGATAACAAAGGCAAGAATATATCTTGACTTTGATATGGATATTCTTGAATACAAGAGCAGCAAGATAAACGATGATGAGATAGGCGGTATAGTTTCCGACAGCTGCGAGGACGGAAGATACAAGTTCGAGTATTCTAATTCCAGCGGCACGGAGTTTGACGGCACATTTGTTACAGTTACTTTCAAGCTCAAAAACTCCTCCGCTGACCAGACAGCCGTAATGTGCGTTGTTGACTCGCTCAAAGATGATGAGGACAAGGAGATAACAAACCGCACAGTTTCAAACGCTATAATGACTATTCCCGAGAGTGAGAGCAAGAAAGATGACAGCGACGATGATGATTCATCAAAGGTGGGCCATACATATCTGCCGCTCAACCTCTCGCTTGATGATAAGGAAATAGGCCTTGACAGCCTCGGCATAGTTGACTACAAGACTATCGAGACTGACAATGACGCCGTTGCTACTGTTTCGGACGGGAAGATACTCTTCCACGGTGCAGGCGAGTGTAAAATGGTGGTTACATTCAAGGACGGCGCAAAGGGCTACTACAACATAAAACTCAAAGCTGCCGAAGCAGGCGACGCACCTGAAGAGAGCGCTGAGGAAACTACGGCAAGCGGTGCAAAGATGTCGCTCACCGAGGACGATTCAAACTCCAAGAAAAACACTATCAAGATAACTGTTGTTATAGTTGTTGTGTGCGTAGCACTTATTCTGCTTATAGTCGAGTATTTCGTGCTGGTGGCTCACAGAAAGAAAAAACAGCGTGAGGAAAGAAGGCATTCGGGTCACAGACATCACAGCGACTATGAAGATGATGAAGAAGACTACAACAGCCCCAAGTTCCACACACCGCAGTATGATGATACCAAGCCTGTAAGAGAGCTTGGCAGAAAGACTGCACCCGAGACTATGGACGAGGACATAAAGTCATACCCCGCACCCAAGGCAAAGCCCGTCAATGATTTTGAGGACTTCTTAAGCGGCGGCGACAGCGAGGATATCAAGTTCACAGGCTCGATAAAGAAAGTGCGTGATGATGTAAGACCCGATATCGAGGACTTTACACTTTCGCAAGGCGGCTTCCGCAATTAATAATTGTTGAATATAAACTGTCGTGAGGCTTTCACGGCAGTTTATTTGTGTTTTTTGTAGTTTTTTTGTTTTATCTCTTGAAAATATCCGACAGATGAAGTATAATTAATATATATGCTTTAAAGGAGTAAACCGACGATGAAAATAAATGAACTTAAAAAAGACACACCTATCTTTTCACTTGAAATATTCCCCCCGAAGAAGACTGACGGTATAGATACTATATATAATACTCTCGAACAGCTCAAAGGAGTATACCCCGACTTTATATCCGTAACATTCGGTGCGGGCGGCTCGGTGAACAACTCCACGACTGTAAGGATAGCTCACGACATAAAGACTAAATACGGCATCGAGAGCGTGGCACATATGCCCTGCATATACCTTTCAAAGAGCGACGCTGCAAAAATGCTCGACGAGCTTAAGGCAAACGGCATAGAGAATATCTTAGCACTCAGGGGCGACCTTAACCCCGACATTCCCGCTATCGGTGATTTTGAATATGCAAGCGACCTTGTGAAGTTCATAAACGTCTACGGCGGCTTTAACGTAATAGGCGCCTGCTACCCCGAAACACACCTTGAAGCTTCCTCCTCGGCTGAGGATATAAAGAACTTGAAATACAAGGTTGACTGCGGCTGTAACGAGCTTATCTCGCAGCTTTTCTTTGATAACAATTTCTTCTACTCTTTCCTTGAAAAGTGTGATATCGCAGGTATAAATGTGCCTGTTGAAGCGGGCATAATGCCTGTTACCAAGAAGAAGCAGATTGAGCGCATGACCAAGATGTGCGGTGCGACTCTGCCCGATAAATTCAGGAAAGTGCTTGACAGGTATGAGTTTAATGATGATGCGCTGCGTGATGCAGGTATCGCCTATGCCATAGATCAGATAACCGACCTTATCGCAAACGGCGTAAGCGGCATACACCTCTACACTATGAATGACCCCTACGTTGCAGGGCGCATATATGAGGCGGTCAAGAATATTCTCAAAGCATAATTGAGGGAGATTTTTTGGACAGAGAACGATTTTTGGCAGCTGTGCAAAGCTATGCCGGCGCAGAGCGTGACCCGAAGGGCATTGGCACGCTGGGCGAGCGCTCGGTACACGCTGTGCTTAAGGCCTATTTCGAGCCGCAGGAGGATAACACCGAGATAAAGATAGGCAGCTTTGTGGCCGATATTGCGGGCGAGGGCGGCATAATAGAAATACAGACCCGTGCGCTTTACCGCCTTAAGAAAAAGCTTGACTGCTTTCTTGAAAATGCCCGTGTGACGGTTGTTCACCCTGTGTTTTCAAAAAAATATCTTCGCTGGGCTGACCCAGCGACTGGTGAGCTTAGTGACAGGCGGCTATCCCCAAAAAAAGAGAGCTTATACACGGCTATGGAAGAGCTTGTGGGAATTAAGAATTATCTTGATGACCCGAATTTTGCATTTGTGTGCATTGTGCTGGAGTGCGAGGATATAAGGCTTCTTGACGGGTATTCTAAGGATAAGAAGAAAGGCGCTACCAAGCTTGACAGATATCCGCTCGATATCGTCGCAGAGTATCGCTTTGAGTGCCCGCAGGATTATATGATGCTCGTTCCCGCAGAGATAGAGGGGGAGTTTGCAACGTCGGATTTTGCAAA
Organism: uncultured Ruminococcus sp.; assembly: GCA_902787365.1. GTDB lineage: Bacteria > Bacillota > Clostridia > Oscillospirales > Ruminococcaceae > NK3A76. The sequence continues at coordinate 3,640 of CADAGC010000052.1, forward strand.
GGCGGCAAAGATAAGCCGCAGGCTTGCACAAAGCACACTTAACATTCTCTCATACACAGGCTGTGTAAAATGCATAGGAAAGAAAAACCGTGAAAACCTATATATGATAACTGAAATCTGACCGAAAGGATAATATAAATGAAGATAAGAAAACTCATCGTCACGCTGTTAAGTGCTGTGATGATGATAAGCTGTGTCACCCCGCTAAGTTCGGCGGCTTATAATTTTACGCCTTACGTTTCTGACGGCGAGGGCGGAACAAAGCCCATAAACATCTACTCGGAAGCGGTGTATATGGTAAACACCGACACGGGCGATGTGATAGTTGATATCAACGCAGATGAGGCGAGAGTTCCTGCATCGCTGACTAAGATAATGACTGCCGTAGTCTGCCTTGAACACTTCAAGGACGACCCCGACAAGATGAAGACAGAGTTTGTTCACGGCGACAACACGGCCTTTGATGAGCTTTACGGCACAGGGGCTTCTACTGCCGACATTCGCCCTTTTGAGGACGTTTGCTACTATGACCTGCTGTGTGCGCTTATGCTTCCATCATCGTGCGAGGCGGCAAATATCATAGCGCTCAATCTCAGCGACAGCATACCGCATTTTTGTGATATGATGAATGAAGAGGCCGAAAAGATAGGCATGGAGAATTCGCATTTCTCAAACGCTCACGGGCTGTTTGCCAATAAGAATTACTCCACTTGCAGAGATATGGCAAAGCTTACACAGTATGCTTATGATAACTTTCCCGCCTTTGCCGAGATAGTTGCAAAGCCCACCTACAACCTCCCCGTAACTGACGATCACCCCGACGGCACTATGATAGTAAACACCAACGAGATGCTTGATGAGACGTCGGAGTATTACTACAGCCCCGTTAAGGGTGTAAAGACAGGCACGCTCGACGAAGCAGGCAGGTGTCTTGTTACGGCGGCATCACTCAACGGCAAGAACTATATGATAGTCACAATGGGCGCACCTCTCTACAAAGAGGGCACAGATGAGCCTGTGATGTACAGCATGAAAGACCACAAGGCGCTTTATCAATGGGCGTTCTATCACTTGGTCGAGACTGATTTTATCAACGTCAATTCCGAGGTGACTGATGTTAAGGTAGAGTTTGCCGAGGAGGGTGACAGCGTAAACCTTAAGCCTGCCGACGGCTTCAAGCGTGACTGGCCTGACAATATTGAGCTTAAGGACATCAAGCAAAGCATAACCCTTGCCGAGAACGTGGTGGCTCCCGTTTACGAGGGCGACAAGCTGGGCAAGCTGACACTCAGCTACAACGGCGAGGAGCTTGCAAGCGTTGACCTTATAGCCACAAACTCTGTAGCCCGCTCGGAAACTGATGCGAAGATGCGTGTTGCAAAGTCTTTCTTCAGCTCGAAAGAGTTCAAGCTGTGTGTCGGCGGCATAATATTCTTGTTTGCGGCATATACCTCGGTGTTCATATACAAGCTTCAGCACAAATACGTCAAGCGCCCTGTCAAGGACGATGACGAGTATGATGATTATGATGAATAATGACTTAAAACCGTCCCTGCGGGGGCGGTTTTTTAAATAGTTTCAGAAATTGTGCAACCAATGCTATGTGAAAGGGTAGTATATAAACAGATGCATCTGTTATCAAAGGGAAAGGAGTGGTATCGTGGAGGACAGCCGGATAATAGACTTGTTTAATGAGCGTGACGAGCAGGCGCTTGTTTATACAAAAGAGAACTACAGCGACTATTGCCGATATATCGCAGGAAGCATTCTTGGCAATAGTGAAGACGCCGAAGAAGCGCTTAATGACACATGGCTCGCTGCGTGGAACGCTATTCCTCCGCATATTCCTAAATGCCTGAGAACGTTTCTTGGAAGACTCACACGAAACATAAGCCTTAAACGCATAAGAAGCGACAGAGCCGCTAAAAGAGGCGGAAACGAAGTGCGGGTTATTTTTGATGAGATAGAGGAATGGCTGCGCTCATCGCAGGACGTTGAGAGGGAGATATCGCATAAAGAACTTGTCGGGGCAATAAATTCATTTTTAGAAGGCGTTTCGGATGATGACAGGCGAGTATTCGTTTCAAGATACTGGTATATGAAGCCTGTATCTGATATTGCACGGGAGTATTCCTTTTCCGAGAGCAAGGTGAAATCAAAGCTTTTTCGTATGCGCAAAAAGCTGTATGAAAGGCTTGAACAGGAGGGATTAATATGAATGCTGATGTGTTTTTAGATGCTGTGGGAAAGATAGATGACCGCTTTCTTGATGTCGATATGCCACGAAGCAGAGTAATTAAGCACACTTGGAGAAAAAGGCTTATAGCTGTTGCAGCTTCGCTCGTTTTGCTGCTGGGAACGCTGCCGACGTTAACTGCACTTGGAGTCTACAGAGCGTATGATGCATTGTATGCTATATCGCCCGCTGTGGCGCAGACCTTTAAGCCTGTGCAGAAGTCCTGCGAGGATAATGGTATAGAGATGACGGTCATATCGGCAGAGTGCAAGGGAAGTACTGCGAGTGTTTGTCTTGCTATGCACGATATTTCAAGTAGTCTGCCTGACGGCGAGTGGGATCTTTACGACAGCTACAGGATAAATGTGCCCTATGATATGACGGCGCATTGTAGCTTTTCGGAATACGATAATGATACGGACACGGCTTATTTTGTAGTGCATCTTGAAACTATGGACGGCAGGAAAATGCCGCAGGGAAAGGTTACATTTTCGGTAAGTGATATATTAGTCGGCAAGCGAACAGTCAAAGGTGAGATAGAGGGAATAGATATGGCTGATATACCCTATGAGCCGAAAACTAAGCAAATAAGCGGCATAAGTGGTAGTTATTCACATGATAACGAGCCTGCCCACGAAAACTATAGGTTTCTTGTTCCGGGCGACAAGCCGTTTTGCACACCAACGCCGGGCGTAAATATTGTGGGCATAGGCTATTTTGATGGTGCGCTGCATATACTGACAGAGTATGATGATGCTCTGAAGACGGATAATCACGGTTATATCTCGCTTGTTTCCAAAAACGGTGATATCATTGGTGAGAAAGAAGAGACAGGCTTCTATTACCGTAATGAAGCACAGGATAAGGAGTATATGGAGCAGATAATTCCCGTGGCTTATGATGAGCTTAAAGACTGCACACTCTACGGCGATTTTGTTACTGCCGCTGATCATGTGTCGGGCAAGTGGCAAGTGACATTCCCGCTTGAATAGAAATCAAAGGCCGTCCCTGCGGGGGCGGTTTTTTATATGCCGAAATTTCGTCGCCTTATTTGTTGATAATAAACAAAGAAACGGTAAATAATACAAGCTGTGTTTCAAATAGTTATATGAATTTAGCTTTCGGGTTAACTTTTGTGCCATGTAAAGGTTTTCAGAGCGTGCTGTGAGTGTTAGAAAATGCTTGACAACATACGATTATTGTGCTATATTACTAAATAAGAGATAAGCCACATTTTGTGCATAGCATAAAATGCCACCTGCATTAAAATAAGTAAAATAATCTATCTTTTTTATGAGAGGAGTTTTATTATGGCAAAGGAATACAAAGCATTTAAAGTGAATATGGGCAAGGCAAAGTGTGCCGTTGACCTCGGTGACGGCTCTGAAAGAGGCGAGTATGTAAATCAGGATTATATCCTGCACAAGCTCGGCAGACCTCACAGAAGCATAAGCCTTATGTACTGCTACTACCCGCTTGATGAGCAGTGGCCTGCAAGAATATCTGAGGCTATGAAAGACGCAGAGGTGTCTTTCCAGTGGGATTACCCCTATGATGATTACTTCACCTACAAGGGCGGCCTTAACGGCGATACCGAGGCAGAGCCTTTTAACTATATGAGAGATGTTCGCCGCCACGGGCAGGACGTTACACTCACCCTCACTATCGACCCCAACGTGTCAGACGAGCACCTTATCGCAATAGCCAACGACCTGCGCCCCTATGGCAGACTTTTACTGCGTGTAAACCACGAGGCGACAGGTAACTGGTTCTCATTCACAAAGAGAACTACCTATCAGGGCGTTGCTGATTTCTATGTGAGATTTCATAAGATACTCAAGGAGTATGCTCCCAACGTATCAACTATCCTCTGCATAGGCGGCATTGAGGATAAGAACGCCACCGAGATAATTATGGAGAAGGAATTCTCCGAAGCAGTTAAGGCGACGGATATATGGAGCGTTGACAAGTATATGGCTCTGCATTGGGGCTGGCCTTATGATGTTGCGCTTAAGGGTGCAGAGAACAGAAGCTACGGCCGCAGCTCAGTTGAGGATACATACACTCTCACCAAGATGAGCTATAACCGCTTCAAGGAGATAAACGGCGGCGTTCGCAAGCCCATGGTAATGAGCGAGTTCAACGCTGACGGTGACGTAACAGGTGCTTATGAGCAGGCACAAATGGTAAAGGATTTCTGCGATATGCTCAAAGCTGACCCCGAGGACTGGTTCTCGGCATTTACATTCTATCAGTTCCGTGACAGGGGCAGGCTCGGTCTTGAAATAGAAGACCCCAATTATCCCGACTGCGGTATCGAGCAGCCTGTTATGCAGACATATAAAGAGATCATCCACGATGATTTCTTCAAGCCATCTATGACAAAGGGTGAGGAAACAGCTTTCCCTGTGACACTTCGCTGGGGCGGCTCGGAGGACGCAGAGGGTTTAGAGATACCTATGCACTTTGAGAAAAACCCCCACTTCTGCGAGATGACATTTGACAATGACTTAAACCTAATGATAGAGATAAACGGCAAGTGGTTCTATAAGTCGCCCAAGGCCAAGACTATCGACCTTATGAGCGCTTTCTACGAAAAGCCCCTTGACGGTGCGGCAGACCTGACACTTCGCATATTTGCGCCCCCTGCAAGCGGTATGAATGACATATCCACCGAGGACGGGCTTTACAACACCTACACCACAATTGACAAGCTGCCCGCAATAAGGGTCGAGTATGAGCCTGTGATGTAACTAAAAAGTATATATAGTATTAAAGGAGGAATCTGAAAATGAAGATAGGCTCGATAGGCTGTGAATACACTCACGATTCCTCTTTTGTTATGGACAGGCCGCACGGGACTGGTGCGGGGCTGTTCCTGCTGGTAAAGAGCGATGCGCTGTTTTTCATAAACGGCGATAGGTTTGAGGTAAGACCCGATTCTTTCGTGCTGCTGCTGCGAGACACGCCTGTAAAATACAGCGCCATTAGCGATAAGTATGTTGACGACTGGTTTTATTTCGACTATGACGAGCGTGACCTTGAATGGCTTGGCACAATTGGCATTGAGACTGACAAGCCCGTGCATATAGATGCACCAGGTGAGATAGCGCAGCTTTTCAGAATGCTTGCCTATGAGCATTACAGCACCGAGCGCTTTAATGAGGAACTGGAAGCGGCGCTGCTTGAATGTATGCTCTACAAGCTTGCAAGGCTGACAGGCAGCGGGGCTTTACCCGCCGCAGGCATTCGTGCCGCAAAGAGCGAGAGCCTTACCAATATAAGGACGAAGATTTATTCCGTTCCCGAGGCAGAGCTTAGTATCGACAGCCTTGCCGCCGAGGTTGGAATGAGCCGTTCGGGCTTTCAGCACAGCTACAAGAAGATGTTCGGCGTAAGCCCCATATCGGATATAATAACCTCACGGCTCGACAAGGCAAAGCGTCTGCTTTCGGGCACGGCTATGAGCGTTGAGGAGATATCCCTCTCCTGCGGTTACAGAAGCCCGTATTCATTTATGCGGCAGTTTCGCAACAAGACGGGAAAGACCCCTACAGAATACAGGTCAGACGCACGTAAAACAGAGTAATATTGAGAGGAGTGCCCTTTTATGCCCAACCCGATACTGCCGCTGTGGGAGTATATCCCCGACGGCGAGCCGAGAGTTTTCGGCGACAGAGTGTATTTATACGGCTCGCACGACAGGCCTGCCTGTGATGAGTTTTGTGATTTCAGATTAAAGGTATGGTATGCCGACTTAAACGACCTTAACAACTTCAAATGCTCGGGCGTGAGCTTTTCGACCACAGACAAGCCCGACCGTCCCTCTGACACAAAGGAATGGACACAGCGTGAACTCTACGCCCCCGACGTTGTCGAGAAGGACGGCAAATACTACCTCTACTGCTATATTGTTGGCTCAAAGGGCTGCGTGGGCGTTTCCGACAAGCCCGAGGGGCCTTTCAAGCTGCTCTCACGCTACAAGTATAATGAAGCAGATGCGGGCGACGACGGCATATTCAATGATGCGGGTGTGCTTGTTGATGATGACGGCAAGGTGTATATCTACTACGGCTTTACCGAGAGCAATTTCAACGAGCTTGACCCTGCCGATATGCACACGGTGTTAGAGGGCTCATATATGCGCCCGATAATAGATGACACAGAGAACGCCCCCGTGGAGCAGCGCTTCTTTGAAGCATCTTCTCCCCGAAAGATAAACGGCAGATACTATATGATATATTCCCCGAAGCGGGGCAGCAGGCTTGCCTATGCTATATCCGACTCGCCGAGAGGGCCTTTTGAATACAAGGGCTATATCGTTGACAACGGTGTTGATTACCCGGGCGGCAACAATCACGGCTCGCTTGCCTGCATAAATGGGCAGTGGTATATCTTCTACCACAGAATGACAAACAACACGATTATGTCACGCCGTGCCTGTGTTGAGCCTGTTGAGATTCTTCCCGACGGCACGATACCGCCTGTTGAAATGACCTCTTTAGGCTTTGAAAAGGCGCTTGACCCATACAAGCCCACACCCGCAGAGATCGCCTGCGTGCTTAAGGGCGAGTGCTATATCACCGAGCTTGACATATTCACCCGCCCGATCGTAAACATCAAAAAGGGCAGTATAATAGGCTATAAGTATTTTGATTTCGGTGATGATTTTTCATCAAGTGAATACACCCTTGCGCTCAAAACAAGAGGGCAGGGCTGCCATTCAAGAGTTGATGTGGTGATAGACGACTACGAAAACGGCGAGGTCATAGGCTCGGTAAGAGTCGGGCTTTCTGACGGCGTCTACAAGGGCAAGGTCAAAGCGCTCACGGGCAGGCACGCAGTATTTTTCAAGGTGACACACGAAACAGAGGGGTGGACGGCACCCTACTTTGACAGCAAATCATTATTTGAATTGACAGAGTTTACGTTTATGAAGTGATAACTGCAACCAGCTGATCGGAGGAATCAATTATGAAGCTTGGAAGGAGTAAAAAGACATTAACGGCGGTGCTTTCGGCGCTGCTGAGCGTAAGTATGCTGTTTACAGCCTGCGGTAATGACGGCTCATCATCAGATGCAGGCTCGTCACAGGGAACTGACAGCAGCGGGGGAGAAAGTACTGTGAAAAGCAACGACGACGGCAAGATAAACGAGGGCATGACTAGCCTTGAAGTAGTAAAGGTAATGGGCAACGGCATAAACCTCGGCAACACTATGGAGGCCTACACTCACAAATATGGCAAGGAGGATATCTTCCCTGACGAGAGCGAGCAGGCGTGGGGTCAGCCGATAACAACCCCCGAAATGATCAAGGGCATGAAAGACTGCGGCTTTGATTCGCTGCGTGTGCCTGTTGCATGGACAAATGCCATGAGCTTCTACGAAGACGGCAACTATGAGATAGACAAGGCCTACCTTGACAGGGTAGAAGAGATAGTGAACTACGCCATAGACGCCGATATGTATGTTATAATCAACGACCATTGGGACGGCGGCTGGTGGGGGCGCTTCGGTGCTGAAGATCAGTCGGTAAGAGATGCGGCTATGGAGATGTATAAGTCTATGTGGACGCAGATAGCCGAGAGATTCAAGAACTACTCCGACAAGGTGATATTTGAGGCGGCTAATGAGGAACTGGGCGACAGGCTCAATGACGAGATAGACGGTAAAAAAGGCAAGCTCAAAAAGAGCGAGTGCTATGAAAAGGCAAACGAGATAAACCAGACTTTCGTTGACCTTATACGTTCAACAGGCGGCAACAACGAACAGCGTTTTCTGCTGATTGCTGGCTATAATACCGATATCGCCCTGACCTGTAATGATAAGTTCAAGATGCCCACAGACTCGGCCAAAGACAAGCTTCTGCTTTCGGTACACTACTACACCCCCTGGGATTACTGCGGTACAGACGGAGTAAACAACTGGGGCAGCGTCAAGGACTATGAAGAGCAGAACAAGCTCATGAAAGACCTCTCAAAGTTCACCGAGGCAGGCTACGGCGTGGTTATAGGCGAGTATGCGGTGCTTACAAATAATTCCGACCCCAAGCCTGACACCGACAAGTTCTATAACAACTTCCTTGCAAACTGCGACCTTTACAATTTCTGCCCAATGCTGTGGGATTGCAACAATCTTTATCAGAGGCGTGACTGCGATATGCCCAATGCCGATATGAAGCAGCTTTTTGCAGACCATGCATACTCAAAGCAGAAAGACTTATCTGATGATGAGGTAAAGAAAAACGCACAGAAATACATAGACGAGGCATTTGATGCCGCACAGAACCAGCTTGCCGACAGCGGCGTGATAATGCCTGATGACAGCAAGGCTATTGCGTGGATAATGTATCAGAGCGAGGACTACACAAAGACCTACAGCGTTGGTGATGAATACGACCCCACCGCCTGCACGGCAGGTCTTGAAGCGACCAATGTTGAGATAACAGGCAGCGGCGACTACACCGTAAAGCTTGACTTTACAAGCTGCGGCGCTGCAAAGGGCGTGGCATTCTCGGCACTCGGCATTTCAAACGGCGAGCAGCTGTTCCCGGGTGCGACCGTGACTATCAACAAAGTGCTTATAAACGGCAACGAGTATAAGCTCGACACAGGCTACTACACCGCATCTGATGACGGAAGCTGCACAAGAGTCAATCTCTACAATGCGTGGGTGACTGATATTCCCGATGACGCAAGGGGTGCGACAGATGATGCATCACCTGTTCCAATGCCGATTAAAAAGACTGAAAGAGTAAACACTCTTGAGATACAGTTCACATTCAACGAAGCTAAGTAAACAATATTATCCGGCCCTGCGTGAGAACGTGGGGCTGTCCTGTTATTTTGTTAACTAAAAATATGAACTAAAAGTAAAATTTGAAGAAACCTCAGCCCGACACTTGATTAATCTCTCCAAAAATAGTATAATTAATATGTATGATTATGCAAATAATTTGATCGGAGGAGATCTGTATGTCTATTAAGCTTAGCACGGCTGCTGAACTTGAAGCGCTTTCGGGTGCATCATCAAAGGCAGTCAGCAGACTTACATTTTTGTTTGATGACGGGAAGTTCACCGAGGTCGGCCGCTTTGTAAAGTCGGGTGACGCTCTTTCGGGCGTGATAACGGCTTTCGGCTATGTTGACGGTGTTCCCGTTTATGCTTTTTCACAGGATATTTCGGCAAAGAGCGGTGCTCTTACCAAAGAGGGCGCAGATAAGATAAGCAAGCTCTATACTCTTGCTGCTGAGACAGGCGCACCTGTTGTTGGTGTTTATGATTCCTACGGCGCTGATGTTTCTGATGCACTTACATCACTTTCCGCATACGGCGAGCTGCTTTCAAAGAGCGCTAACGTATCGGGCGTTGTTCCTAACGTTTCGGTAGTTTGCGGCGTGTGTGCAGGCGCAGCGGCTATGCTTGCAGTAAATGCAGACTTTGTAGTAGTAACTAAAGACAGCGAGCTTTATGTTTCACCCAATTCGGGTATCAGCGACCTTGCACAGCACGCAGCTGATACAGGCGTTGCAGCACTCGTTGCAGATGATGATGCGGCTGCTTTTGCAGCAGTCAAGAGCCTGCTTGGCAGAGTTCCGCAGAATAACCTTTCACCCGTGCCTATGTACGAGTTTGAAGAGCCTACAACAGCTTTCGGCACAGACGCTCTTTCGCAGGCACAGGCTATATTTGATGAAGGCTCGGTAAAGGAGCTTTATGCAGACTTCGGCAAGGCTGCTTTCACAGCGCTTGCATCTATAGGCGGCAGCTGCGTTGGTGTGCTTGCAACAAACAAGACTGATGACAAGCTCACAGTTCACGACAGCGCAAAGCTTGCACGCTTTATAAGAATGCTTGACTGCTTCAATATCCCCGCTGTTACACTTGTTGACACAGAGGGCTTCAGAAATGACGAGAAGGCTGCTAAGTGCGGCGCAGTAAAGGCTATGGCTAAGCTTTCACACGCTTATGCAGAGGCTACAAACATCAAGGTAGCTGCTGTTACAGGCAAGGCTTACGGCACAGCATTTATGGCACTCGCAGGCAAGGGCTCAAATTCCGATATGACATATGCTGTTGACAGCGCAGTTATCTCGGCACTCGACCCGCTGACAGCTGTTGAGTTTATGAGCCATGACAAGCTTGCAGGCACAGATGACCTCACCGCCGCAAGAAAAGCTCTTGCAGATGAGTATGTTAAGAATGAGTGCTCGGCTTATGCAGCAGCACAGAGCGGTGCAGTTGACGGCGTTGTTGCCGCTTCACAGCTTCGTGCAGCAATAAGAGAGAGCATCGAGATAATGGCAGGCAAGCGTGCGCAGCGTCTGCCCAAGAAGCACAGCAATATACAGCTTTAATGCATTAAATATACGGAGGTAATCAACAATGAAAAGATATAATATTACTGTAAACGGAAAAGCTTATGACGTAGCTGTTGAGGAGCTTGATGCAGGCGCTGCTGCACCTGTTGCTGCTGCTCCTGCCGCTGCACCCGCTGCTGCACCCGCACCCGCTGCTGCTCCTGCTGCACCTGTAGCAGACGGCACAAAGATAACAGCCCCCATGCCCGGTACTATCCTTGACATCAAGGTGGCTGTAGGCGACAGCGTTAAGAGCGGACAGGCTGTATGCGTGCTCGAAGCTATGAAGATGGAGAACGACGTTAACTCTCCCGTTGACGGCAAGGTACTTAGCATAAACACAACAAAGGGCTCGTCTGTTGAGACAGGCGCTGTTCTCGTAGTAGTAGGCTGATCGGCGGAGGTAACGTAAAATGGGTAAGCTTAGAATAACCGAGACAGTTCTGCGTGATGCTCACCAGTCGCTGCTCGCTACAAGAATGAGTATGGAGGATATGCGCCCCATACTTCAGGAAATGAACAAGATAGGCTTCTACTCCTGCGAATGCTGGGGTGGTGCTACATTTGACTCGTGCATAAGGTTCTTAAACGAAGACCCTTGGGAGAGACTTCGTATAATCAGAAAGGAAATGCCCGACACAAAGCTTCAGATGCTTTTCCGTGGCCAGAATATGCTCGGCTACCGTCACTATGCTGATGATCTTGTTGAGTATTTCGTTCAGAAGTCTATTGCAAACGGTATCGACATAATCAGAATATTCGATGCCCTTAACGATATAAGAAACCTCGAAACAGCTATCAAGGCTGCAAACAAGGAAAAGGGTCACGCTCAGGTCGCTATCTCTTATACTCTCGGTGATGTGTTCACTCACGAGTATTATATGAACTATGCAAAGCAGATCGAAGAGGCAGGTGCTGATTCTATCTGCATCAAGGATATGGCTGCGCTGCTCACTCCTTATGAGGCAGAGTCGCTTGTAAAGGACTTAAAGAGCGCTGTTAAGATTCCGATACAGCTGCACACTCACTACACATCGGGTCTTGCATCTATGTGTATAATCAAGGCAGTTGAGGCTGGCGTTGACGGTGTTGATACTGCTATGTCACCTCTCGCACTCGGTACATCACACGCACCTACAGAGAGTATCGTTGCTACATTCAAGGGCACAGAATATGACACAGGCCTTGACCTTGTAAAGCTCAACGAGATAAGAGATTATTTCATGGGTCTTCGCAAGAAGTATATCGACTCGGGTCTGCTCGACCCCTCGATGCTTGCAACAAACACAAATGCGCTTCTTTATCAGGTTCCCGGCGGTATGCTCTCAAACCTCCTGTCGCAGCTTAAGCAGGCAGGTAAGGCAGACCAGCTCGACGAAGTTCTTAAGGAAGTTCCCAAAGTCAGAAAGGATTCGGGTTTCCCGCCCCTCGTTACACCTACATCGCAGATCGTCGGCACACAGGCTGTGTTCAACGTTATCATGGGCGAGCGCTACAAGACAGTTACCAAGGAGTTCAAGGGCCTTGTAAAGGGCGAATACGGCAAGACACCTGTTGAGATAGACCCCGAGTTCCAGAAGAAGATACTCGGTGACGAAGAGCCTATCACCTGCCGCCCTGCAGACCAGCTCGAGCCTGAGTTTGAGACAATGAAGAAAGAGGCCGCAGAGTGGACAGAGCAGGAGGAGGATATCCTCACATATGCTATGTTCCCCAAGGTTGCGCCCAAGTTCTTCAAGGCAAGAAGAGATAAGAAATACGGCGTTGATTCCGAGCACAGCGATGCTGCAAACAAGGTTCACCCCGTAGTATAAGGTATATAAAAAGGGACTGTTAAATGCAGTCCCTTAATTATAGGAGATATTATGAAAAAGCTGCTGCTTGCTCTGCCTGGCGCAGGGCTTGTCATAAGCTTTAACGGATAAACGGAGAGGATAAAATGAATAAAAAAGAAATAAGTGAGCTTAAAAAGAACTTCTCGGACGATTGCGGATATTTTACCATAAACAAGGTAGTGTCCGCTTTTGCGGACAGCGAGAAGAACATAAAATACAAGTCGGTTGACCTTTTCAGCACACTTTCGCAGGATGAGAGCGAGCAGATAATGATAAACCTCAAAAAAGTCCTGAGCGGTCAGCTTGGCAAAAACCTCAAGGAGTTTTCTTTCCCACAAAGCTCGTATGCCGAGGGCGGAGCGCAGAAGCTTCTTTATGACAATATGATGGCAAAGTTCGGCGATGATGCGCTCATTGACGAGTTTTTAAAAAGAATAACCGAAAAGGTGGCCTATGTTTCGACCTATGCGGTGTTCTCGGCACATTGTTCTTACAGCATATTTGCTAAGAACAAGAATGACGAGACCGTTGAGGAGAGCGAGATGACCTACAATTT
>CADAGC010000053.1 GCA_902787365.1 uncultured Ruminococcus sp.
TCGCAGAACACAGGTGATGATTATTTTGCACAGGCAAGGATAGACAGAATGAAATCAAGGGGCGAGGCTGTAGAGACCCTAAAAGCCATTATGAACGGCGGTGATGCGACAGAGGAAGAGAAAAGCGTTGCTTCCGAGCAGGCGGCAAATGTCACAAGCCTGATAGAGACGGAAAGCAAGGTAGAAGATCTGATAAAAGCTCAGGGCTTTGAAGACTGCGTGGTATATCTTGACGGAGCAAGCGCTAATATCGTTGTAAGATCTGACGGGCTTGACAACAATGAAGCTGCACAGATAAAGGATATTCTTTTAAGCGAGGTAAATGTTGCAAATGAAAACATAAGAATAGTTGAGCAGAACTAAACTGATACAGATAAACAGTCGGATATACGCCGGCTGTTTTTGTTTTGGCCGTTAACATAAAAACAAAAAATATTTACCAAAAAGGTTGATACATTGAAAAAAATATGTTATAATAAATTATATATGTAAAAATCAAACAATGGAGGTCAATACTATGAGCGAAGTTCAGTCAAATGCACAGGGCAGCTTAAAGGTCAGCAAGGGCGTAATTGCCGATATAGTTTCAAGCTGCGTTAAAGAGACAGAGGGCGTTGCAAGAGTTTCGGGGTCAAATGAGATCGTCAGAAAGCTTGCAGGCTCAAAGAATGAAGAAACGATAAAGATCGCACTTATTGATGATGTGCTCAGCGTTTCCTTCGGTGTTATCATCAAAAACGGCTATAACGCTGTAAAGACCGCCGAGACTATACAGGAAAACGTAAAGAACGCAGTAGGCTCTATGCTTGGCCTTACTGTGGCTAAGGTGAATGTAAATATCGTGAACGTTGAGTTTTCACAGTAAGATATATTTAAGGAGTGTTTTGTTTGTCAGTAAACAGAAGAGAAGTAAGAGAGTCGGTATTCATCCTGACATTTGAAAAGATGTTCCGTGATGACAGCCCTGACGATATAATAGCAGTTGCAGAGGAGATAGGCGACCTCACACTTAACGATGAAGTTATACATAATTTCAAGGGTATTGTTGAAAAGGCAGATGAGCTTGACGGAGTTATAATGCGTTTTAGCGATAAGAGGTCTATAATCAGAATACCCAAGATAAACCTTGCACTTCTTCGTCTTGCGATATATGAGGCAAGGTATGACGATAAGGTGCCGATAAACGTTGCTATTAGCGAAGCGGTCGCTCTTGCGGGCAAGTATGCGCAGGAGGCTGATATAGCCTTTATTAACGGCGTTCTCGGTGCTTATTCAAGAAGTGACGAGGCTCAAAGTGTCTAAAGTATTAGGTATAGATACAAGTAACTACACTACCTCGGCAGCGATTTATGATACAGATGATATGTCGGTGATACAGAACAAGATGCTTTTGCCCGTTAAGCAGGGTGAAAAAGGTGTTCGTCAGTCAGAGGCAGTCTTTCACCATACTAAGCAGCTGCCCGAGGTCATAGGTAAGCTTATGAATAATGGGAGAGTTATACCCGATGCTATAGGCGTATCTGTTAAGCCAAGGCTTGAAGAGGGCTCTTATATGCCATGCTTTTTGGTGGGCGAGGGGTTTGCCGATTCTCTCGGCGCCGTTGTTGGCGTTGCGCCTGATAAGACATCTCACCAGATAGGCCATATTCTTGCGGCTATATACAGCTCGGGTAGATTTGACCTTTTGCAAAATAAGCACTCATTTGCTGCATTTCACGTTAGCGGCGGCACTACCGATTTATTATACTGCGAGCCGGATGATGAGAGTATATTAAAGATCACACGAATCGGCGGTTCTGATGATCTTAAGGCAGGGCAGGCGATAGACAGATGCGGCGTAATGCTGGGGCTTAAGTTCCCCTGCGGGCGTGAGCTTGAAAGCCTTGCACAAAACAGCCGTGCAGAGTTTAAGATAAAACCCTCGGTCAAGGGGCTTAGTTGCTCGCTGTCAGGTCTTGAAAACAAATGCAAGGATATGCTTGCAAAAGGCTGCCCGAAAGAAGATATAGCGAAGTTTTGTATAATGTATGTAAACGAGAGCATAAAAAGCCTGACGAGCGCATTTTATGAAAGCTACGGCGAAAGAACTGTTATATATGCAGGCGGTGTTATGTCTAATACTATCATCAGGAATTCCCTCGAAAGTAGCGAGAGGGTGTTCTGCGAGGGTGAGTTTTCAAGGGATAATGCCTGCGGCGTGGCTGTTTATTCTGCTATAAAGAGGGGAATGATTCTTTAATGGCGTCAGTTCTGACTGTTTCACAGCTCAATAAATACGTTTCCTTTAAGCTTTCGTCAGATATCAAGCTTAAAGGGGTTGCTGTTAAGGGCGAGATATCGAATTTTGTATGCCATTTCAAGTCGGGGCATTTATACTTTACGCTTAAAGACTCACAGTCGCAGATAAAAGCTGTTATGTTTTCGTCAAATGCTTCAAGGCTCAAATTCGAGCCAGAGGACGGAATGAGCGTTCTTGCTGTCGGCAACGCTGAGCTTTATGAGCGTGACGGAGCATTTCAGATAGTCGTCTCAGACCTTGTGCCAATGGGTACAGGTGCTGTGAATGACGGGATAGAAAAACTAAAGAAAAAGCTCCTCGATAACGGCATAATTGATGAAAAGAACAAAAAGCCCATACCGCTCGTTCCCAAAAAGCTTGCGATAGTAACATCAAAAGATGCGGCGGCTTTAAGAGATATACTAACAATCACCCAAAGAAGATACCCCGTTTGTGAGATTGAGGTCTATCCTGCACTTGTTCAGGGGGCTTTTGCTGCCGATTCAATAGCCAAAGCACTCAAAAGAGCCGACAATAGCGGCGCTGACACGATTATTCTTACAAGAGGCGGCGGCTCGGCAGAAGACCTTATGGCATTTAACAGCGAAAGCGTGGCTATGGCTGTGCATGATTGCAATACTCCTGTTGTAACTGCTGTAGGGCATGAGACGGATACTACAATAGTAGATTATGTTTCTGACATGAGAGCGCCGACACCTTCGGCGGCAGCTGAAATATGCACGCCCGATAAGTCGGAAATCATATCGGCTCTTACTCTTGTCGAAAAGCGCCTGAATACGGCATATGAGCATATTCTTGATAAAAAGCTTGCGCTGCTTCAGGCAAAGGCCACCGAGCTTAAAGCTCTTTCACCCGAAAGACGGCTTGAAAGGCTTGAAAATGATATAAATAGCCGTAAAAACAGGCTTAGCTATCTTATGCAAAGCAAGCTAAAGGTAGCGGAAAGCAGACTGATGAAAGATCACGCCCTGCTGACAGCTTTAAGCCCTTTCAGCGTGCTTGAAAGGGGCTATTCAATAACGACCAAAAACGGCAGGGTCATTCTTGATAAAGATGATATAGCGGTGGGCGACAGTATTGAGATACGTCTGTCAAATACAGATATCACCGCCGAGATAACAAATATAACTGATATAAAGGATCAAAACTATGAGCTTTGAGAAATCTATAAACAGACTTGATGAGATAATAGCATCACTTGATAATGATAAACTTCCGCTTGATGAAGCGCTTGAACTTTATAAAGAGGGCGTATCACTAAGTGCAGAGTGCAAGCTGTCACTTGAAAACGCAAAACAGCAAGTGAAAATACTTGACAGCACGGAGGATCAGGACGATGCGTGAAGAGTATGAGAAAAGACTTAAAGAATATGTAAGATTGGTCAACGCCGAGCTTGCTAAGATAGGAAGCGTAAAGCCCGTAGGCAGCGAAAGCGTATGCGAGGCAATGAATTATTCCTTGAACGCAGGCGGCAAAAGGTTAAGGCCTGTTTTGGCACTTGAGTTTTGCAGATTGTGCGGCGGTGATGTAAACAAAGCACTCCGCAGCGCCTGCGCTATCGAGCTTATACATACATATTCGCTTATTCACGATGACCTGCCCTGTATGGATGATGATGACTACAGGCGTGGGCGTGAATCCTGCCACAAGAAATTTGGTGAGGATATAGCTCTTCTTGCAGGAGATGCTCTTAACAGCGCCGCATTTCAGATAATAGCATCAGAAGCTAAATGCGGCAATATCTCAGCCGAGACAGGAATTGATATTATCTCAATTCTGTCGTCACATATAGGCGTATATGGTATGATCGGCGGTCAGGTCATTGATCTTGAAAGCGAGGGCAAAGTCATATCTCTTGAAACTCTCAACACGCTTCAGGAAAGAAAGACAGGCGCATTGATAAAGGCGGCCTGCCTTATGGGCTGTAAGCTCGGGCTTTCCGCTGATATAACTAAGACTGCCGCTGCAAGCGGTTATGCTGACCGTCTTGGCAAGGCTTTTCAGATAGTTGACGATATTCTTGATGTTACGGGAAGCTTTGAAGAACTCGGCAAGCCGATTGGCAGCGACGAAGAGCAGGGCAAATCTACATTTGTTTCTCTGCTTGGTCTTGAAAAGGCTCAGGCTCAGGCAAAGGCGCTTACAGATGAAGCCTTGTCGTTCCTTGACTGCTTTGAAGATAACGGCTTCTTAAAAGAGCTTACCAATGAACTTCTTACTAGAAAAAACTGACGAAAGGCAGATGATAAGATGTCTGCGTTTGATAAATATAAACTAAGCTCTATGGATCTGCCTAAGGATCTTAAAAAAATCAGCGCCAAGGAAGCAAGCGAGCTATGCTCTGAGATAAGAGAGATTCTTATTGATACAGTATCAAAAACAGGCGGCCACCTTGCATCAAATCTCGGAACTGTAGAGCTTACAATGGCTATTCATCGGGTGTTTGATTCCCCAAAGGATAAGATAGTCTGGGACGTAGGTCATCAGGCATACACCCACAAACTGCTCACGGGCAGGCTTGACAGCTTTGATACATTAAGGCAAGATAACGGCTTAAGCGGTTTTTGCAGGCCTAATGAATCTATCCACGATGCATTTATAAGCGGCCACAGCTCGACTGCCGTATCAGCAGCACTCGGTATAGCCTGTGCTATGAAGGCGTCAAATGATAAGCATCATGCTATTGCTGTTGTGGGCGACGGTGCAGCCACAGGCGGCCTTTTCTTTGAGGGGCTTAACAATGCTGGTAAGAGCGAGACGAATATCATAGTTATAATGAACTGCAACGAGATGTCTATATCAAAGAATGTAGGCGCCGTTGCAAAGTATCTCTCGCAGCTAAGAACAAAGGATTCTTATCACAAGACAAAATCTGTTGTTGAGCGTGCGCTTGATAAAACACCTGTTGTGGGCAAGCCTATCAAAAAGACTATTCGCTCATCAAAGAATGCGTTTAAAGATATTTTGCTTCACAGCACAATGTTTGAGGATTTCGGCTTTGAATTTGTAGGCCCTCTTGACGGGCATAACCTCGCCGAGCTTGAAAAGGGTTTATCAGCCGCCAAGGCTATGAACTGCCCCGTTTTCGTTCACGTTAACACTATAAAAGGCAAGGGCTATCCGCCTGCCGAGAAAAACCCAGGCGAGTTCCACGGCGTAGGCTCTTTTGAGATAAAGACAGGCAACCCCGATGTTGTTACTACCGACAGTTATTCGTCGGTTTTCGGGCTTGAACTTACAGAGCTTGCAAAAAAGAACAAGCGCATTGTTGCTATGACAGCTGCTATGAAATATGCTACGGGGCTTGACACATTTGCTAAAACATTTCCCGATAGATTCTATGATGTGGGCATTGCCGAGCAGCACGCTGTAACATTCAGCGGCGGCCTTGCATCAATGGGGGTTATACCTGTTTTTGCGGTGTATTCATCATTTTTGCAAAGAGCTTATGACCAGATAATACACGACCTTTCGATAACTAACTATCATGTTGTGCTCGGTATTGACAGAGCAGGTATCGTAGGCTCTGACGGTGAAACGCATCAGGGCATATTTGACGTAGGCTTGCTTACATCAATACCTAACACCTCGATATATTCGCCCTCGTGCTATGATGAACTTAAGCAATGCCTTAAAAGAGCTATCGAGAATGATAAAGGCATAGTTGCAGTAAGATACCCCAGAGGAAGCCAGAAGCAGACCTTTGGTGATGTATCGAGTGATTATTATCTTGAAAGCTGCGGTGCTGATACGCTTATTGTAACATATGGCAGATTATGCTCAAATGCCGCAAGGGCTAAAGGTATCTTGAATAATAAAGACATCAAGTGCGATATCCTGAAGCTTGTTAAGATATACCCTATAAGTGATGAAATTCTTGATATTATTTCTAAATATAAAAAAGTCATATTCTTTGAAGAGAGCTATATCAGAGGCGGCATAGGCGAGAAATACTCATCTGTTTGCCCTAATGTTATACCTGTAGCAATAACAGGCTTTGTAAGACATGCTCCTGTTGATGTTTTGCTTGACGAAAACGGGCTTTCTGCCGAGAAAATGGCTATGAAGACAGAGGATATCATAAATGCGACTTGACAGATTATTAGCCGAAAAAGCCCTTGCTTCAAGCAGAGAGCAGGCAAAAAAGCTTATCGAAAGCGGCTTTGTGTGTGTTAACGGCAAAGTTGTTGGCAAGCCCTCGTATGAAGCTAAGGGAGATGATGACATACAAGTCACAGGTCAGCTTTGCCGATATGTCGGCAGGGGAGGCTTGAAGCTTGAAGGAGCTCTTAAGGCTTTTGATGTAAGCCCTGCTGGTCTTGTTTGTGCCGATATAGGCGCATCAACGGGCGGGTTTACCGACTGTATGCTTCAAAACGGCGCATCTTTTGTTTATGCGGTAGACGTAGGGCACGACCAGCTTGATAATAAGCTTCTTTCCGATAGCCGTGTCAAGAATATAGAGGGTGTCAACGCAAGATATATTGAACCTGATTTGTTTGAAAATAAGCCCTCACTTATTACCTGCGATTTGTCGTTTATTTCACTTAAGCTTGTAATTGATAAGCTTGTAAAATGCCTTGATGATAGCGGAATGATGATAATTCTTATCAAACCTCAGTTTGAGGTGGGGAAAGCCTTGGTTGGCAAAAACGGCATAGTCAAAGACAAAAAAGCGCATATAACGATGTTCGATGAGCTGTCGGCTTATTTTTCTCAGACAGGTCTAAGTATCGAAAAGCTGACCTATTCCCCCATAAAGGGCGGAGACGGCAACATTGAGTATATAGCACTTCTAAAAAAGCAAACAGATGACCGTGTTTCTGCTATTAACAGCAGAGATATAGTTGAAGAAGCCTTTTCAAAGCTTAAATAGCATAGTAACGGAGAACAGATATGAAAGCATACATTTTCCCAAATTTAGATAAAAAGAACTGCATGGAATATACATTGGAAGCCTGCAAGGTGCTTTATGATAACGGCATAACCGTAAGTATAGATAATGACTATAAAGAACTCATCAGAGCCGAACACCCTATAGAATACGGTGATGAAGTTGAGCTGATAAAAGAGTGTGATTTTGTTATCGCAATAGGCGGTGACGGCACGATTATCCGCTGTGCAGGTCTTGCGGCTGTCTGCTCAAAGCCTATAGTCGGCATAAACTGCGGCAGACTTGGATTTATGGCTTCTCTTGAAAAAAATGATCTCGACCAGCTTGCAAGGCTTAAGGATAAAGATATTACAAAAAGCAAAAGAATGATGCTTAAAGCTTATGTTTATAAAAACGATAAGCTTAAGGGCACTTTCCACGCACTCAATGACGTTGTTATCTCAAAGCGCCATAACAGCAAGATAGCTGACTTTGAAGTATCAAAGGAAGGTGTTATAATATCCTCATTGAGAGCTGACGGTATAATTTTCTCGACCCCTACAGGTGCAACGGCTTATTCTATGTCGGCAGGCGGCCCTATTATCGAGCCTGATCTTGAATGTATAGAGTTTACGCAGATCTGCCCTCATTCTTTATTTGCACGCAGTATGGTATTCTCTGCATCAAGTGAACTGACAGTTAGATGTCACGCTAACCTTGACGCAAAGGCAATGGTCACGGTAGACGGTGAAAACGTCTTTGAAATAGGTGTAAATGATAGGATAGTTGTACAAAGATCGGAGTATTCTATCGAACTTATAGATCTTATTGGCGGCAGCTTCTTTAATTCGGTCAATTCAAAGCTTATGCAGCCGCTTAAGGGTATGGGAGAAGGCTTATAAACCATGAAAAGCAAAAGACTTAACGATATAGTCGATATTATTCTCTCAAATGATATCGACACACAGGAAACGCTGCTTATCCACCTTAAAGAGCGAGGATATAACGTAACGCAGGCTACAGTTTCAAGAGATATCAAT
The DNA here is from genome assembly GCA_902787365.1 of uncultured Ruminococcus sp. Taxonomy (GTDB): domain Bacteria; phylum Bacillota; class Clostridia; order Oscillospirales; family Ruminococcaceae; genus NK3A76. The sequence continues at coordinate 8,214 of CADAGC010000053.1, forward strand.
GCGCTTTCTCTTGTAAAGCTGCCTACCAAGACAGGCTTTAAGTATGCCTTGCCGCAAAAGGCTGAATCGCTTATAAGCGACAGCAAAGGGCTGTTTGATGAGCTGATCCTCTCCTCTATAATCAGCATAGACCATGCGCTCAACACCGTTTGTATCAAATGCAAAAGCGGTATGGCACAGGCAGTCTGCGCAAGGATAGATATGGTGCAGCCTGTGAATACAGTAGGTACTCTTGCGGGCGAGGATACTATCTTCGTGCTTATGAGAACGGAAAACGATGCGGCGATGCTTACTGCCGAACTTAATTCACTATACAAGGAAAAAATGGGGAACACATAATGCTTAAGGAACTGTATATTGAAAATCTTGCTGTAATAGAAAAGGCGTCTATTGAATTCTGTGAAAAGCTCAATGTTTTCACGGGTGAAACAGGCGCAGGCAAGTCTATACTTATCGGCGGGATTAATGCCGTTCTCGGGCAAAGAGTCAGCAAGGATATAGTAAGATCAGGCGCTAATAAGGCAATCGTTTCGGCGGCGTTTTATAATATATCAAAAGAAGCCGTTTCGTTTTTGCAGGAAAACGGCATTGACTGCGAAGAAAATGAACTGCTCATAACCCGTGAGATACGATCTGACGGCGGCAGTACTGCAAGGATAAATTCAAGGCCTGTGAATATCTCTGTACTGAGAGAACTTGGGCAGATGCTCGTCAATGTTCACGGTCAGCATGATAATCAGATTCTTATGACAAGCGAGAGACATATAGATATTCTCGATGAATACTCAGGCGCAGGCGAGCTTTTAGAAGATTACAGAACTTCATTCCACGAGTTGCAAGCCCTTGCGAGAAAGATCAATAACTTGAAAAAGCAAGCCAGCAACAAGGCTTTCAGAATAAATGAACTCCAGGATATTATCGCCGAGATAGACAGCCTTGATATAAAGCCCGGCGAGGACGAGGAGATAGAAAAAGAACTTGACCTTTCAAAGAACGCCGTTATTTTGTCGGAGGCTATATACAAAGCGCATACTATTCTTAAGGGCAGCGACGATATTGACGGAACTGTTGTAATGGTAAGCGATGCAAGAGACAGCGTGGCACCATATTCCGATATATTTGCAGAGCTTTCGCCGTTATCCGAGAGGCTTAACTCCGCCGTGATAGAGCTTGATGATATAGCCCTTGAACTAAGCGCACTATCCGAAAAGCTCGATGTTGACCCGAAAAGATATGATTATCTAAACGAGCGCTCGGCGGCATTGAAAAGGATAATGAAAAAATACGGCCCCGAGCTTGACGATGTTTTAAAGCTGCTTGATGACAGCAAAAACGAGCTTGATGATCTGTTGTCAGCCGATCAGAACTTAGATGACCTTGAAGAGAGCATGAAAGAGCTACTTTCCGAGGTGACAGTTAAAGCCAAAAATCTTTCCGAATTCAGACGAAAGGCTGCTGAAAAGTTTGTTTCGCAGGTGACAAATGAACTTGAATTTCTCAATATGCCGAATGTAAAGCTTGTAGTTTCACAGACATCGGGCAAGCTTACGGTGAACGGCCTAGATACTATTGAGTTTCTTATCTCTGCAAATCTCGGAGAAGAGCCTAAACCTATTGCAAAGATAGCCTCAGGCGGTGAGCTTTCAAGGATAATGCTCGCACTTAAAAATGTAACAGCCCAGAATGACAGTATAGATACGCTGATATTTGACGAGATAGATACAGGCGTAAGCGGCAGAGCGGCGCAGAAAATAGGCCTGAAGCTTAAAGAAATAGGGCAGATAAGGCAGGTTATCTGTGTTACCCATCTCTCGCAGATAGCTGTTATGGCTAATGAGCACTTGCTTATTGAGAAAAACGACGTAAGCGGCAGGACTGTAACATCTGTCAAGCCCCTTGATATGGAGGGCAGAAAGCTTGAAATTGCCCGTATCATGGGCGGCGATAATATTGACGAGCTTATGCTTGAAAACGCCGAAAACCTGTTAAACACCTATAAAACATAAAATAGGTAAAAGATATTGACTAAACCCATAAATAATGGTATAATAATATAATGGTCTTATAATAAAGGATAATAGAAAGGAAGCTGAAAATGAAAGTCACTCTTATAACACATACCCCAGAGCCGGAAAAGGTCATAGCAACAGCGGCTAAGCTCTGCTATGCAAGCGCCGATATTGACACGCTTATGGACGGGCTGACACAGGAGAAGATAGACAGCTTTCTTGATATGCTCACAAATATCGGCCATGAAAGTCCGATAGAGCACGTTACCTTTACATTTGGTATTGAGGGTGTTTCACGTTCGCTGCTTGCACAGATAACAAGACACAGAATTGCTTCGTTCTCCGTGCAGAGTCAGAGATATGTTGAGGAGAACAAGTTTGAATTTGTTACCCCTCCCGAAATAGCAGCTGACGAAAACGCTGTAAAGCTCTATAACGAGCAGATGCAGTCGGCTATCGACTCATATAATAAGCTTACTGATATTCTTAAAGAAAAGCATTTTAAGACTTTCACCGAGCAGGGTGATGATGAAAAGACAGCACGCCGCAAGGCGCAGAAAAAGGCTATCGAAGATGCAAGATTTGTGCTGCCCAATGCCTGTGCTACAAAGATGCTTGTTACTATGAATGCAAGAAGCCTTATGAATTTCTTCTCACTTAGATGCTGCAACAGAGCGCAATGGGAAATTCACGAGCTTGCTGACAAGATGCTTGCTTTGTGTGTGGAAACAGCACCTACGCTGTTTGCTAAGGCAGGGCCTTCGTGTGTAAGAAGCGGTCGCTGCGGTGAGGGGGCAATGACCTGCGGCAAGTTCAAAGAGGTCGTTTCAAAATATAAAGAGCTTAAGGGGCAGAAATAATGGGTAAACTTGCAGTTATTGAAGGTCTTGACGGGTGCGGCAAAAGCACACAGTTTGAGCGTTGTGCCGAAAACCTCACCAAAAAAGGTGTTGCTGTTAAAGCTATAAGCTTTCCCGATTATGCGCAGCCTTCAAGCACACTTGTCAGAATGTATCTTGACGGCCAGCTTTCTGATTCTGCTGATGATATAAACGGCTATGCTGCTGCAAGCTTTTATGCTGTTGACAGATATGCAAGCTTCAAGCAGTTCTGGGAAAAGGATTATAACCAGGGAAAGCTGATACTTGCCGCAAGGTATGTCACCTCCAATCTTATCTATCAGATGAGTAAGCTTGAAAAAGAGCATTGGGATGAATTTACTGACTGGCTGTATGATTATGAATATAACAGACTTGGCCTGCCCAAGCCTGATAAGGTCATATTCCTCGATATGCCTCTCGAAGTATCGCAAAAGCTTCTTGCAGCACGCTATGAAGGCGATGAGAGCAAAAAGGACATACACGAGGCCAATATGGAATATATGAAAAGATGCAGAGAGGCGGCGTATTTCTCAGCACAAAAGCTTGGCTGGGAAATGATAGACTGCTCCGACGGAATATCTCCGCTGCCGATCGATACAATAAATAATAAGCTTATGGACAAGCTTGGCGAACTCATATGATTTAGAAAGGAATGCTTTGTATGGTATATGTTTTTCTTGCAGATGGATTTGAAGATGTTGAGGCAATAGCACCGATAGATATTCTAAGGCGTGCAGGCGTTAACGTTGTTACTGTAGGCGTTACGGGAAAACAGGTTATTACCTCGCATAATATTCCGATAACCGCTGATATTACCGTTGATGAGATAAAACTCGGTGATGACCTTGATATGATAATCCTTCCCGGCGGTATGCCCGGCACCACAAACTTAGAGAACAGCTCCGAAGTGCAGGCAGCAATTGATTTCTGCTATGAGAGCAAAAAGTTTATCGCTGCAATTTGTGCAGCACCTACGATATTAGGCCATAAGGGCTTGCTCACAGGTATAAAGGCAACCTGCTTCCCCGGGTGTGAGAGCGCACTCAAAGGCAGCGCATATATGCCCAAAATGGTGATACATGACGGCATATTCATTACAGGCAAGGGCCCGGGTGCGGCTTTCAAATTCGGATTTAAGCTTGCGGAGCTTCTTTGCGGCAAGGAAAAGAGCCTTGCGATCGAGTCAAATATGCAATGCAGAGAATGAATAAATCAGAATTAAGGCAGCAAATGAAGGCCTATCGCTTATCGCTTGATAAAGATGAGCGTAAAAGTCTTGATATGAAAATAGCTGACAGACTGCTTAAGCTTATCGAGCCTTATGATACCGTGCTTTGCTATGTATCATCTGATATAGAAGTAGATACAAGATACATTCTGTGCAAGTTGTTTAGCGACAGCAGCAAGACGGTGCTTGCTCCTAAATGCGTAAAGGGCACCAATGTAATGCACTTTTATCCGATAAAAGGCTTTGACGACCTTGAAAAAGGCTGTTTTTCAATTGACGAGCCCAAGGAAGGAATTGCTGCACAGACTGTGTTTTCAGATAAAAGCTGTTGTATCGTTCCTGCTTTATGCTATGATACACAGGGCTATAGAGTAGGCTTTGGCAAAGGCTTTTATGACAGGTTTTTGGCAGGCTTTAACGGCGTTAAGATAGGCATTTGCTACAGCGGATGTATAGTCGAGTCTATCGACTGCGATGAAACTGATATAAAGACAGATATTTACGTAACTGATAAAGGAATAAGTTACATACATAAATGAAAGGAAGATAAGAATTAATGGATGAAAAGGACTTTAAGCTCGGTGATATTGTCGGTAACGACAAAGAAAGCTCTAAAGCTGACGAGCAAAGCACTATAATTCCCGAAGCCGAAAAGGAAAAGGAACAGGCTGCTGCCGATGCTAAGGAAGACATCAGAGAAATGGCAGATATTTCTTTTGCTGATTTAACTTCTTCTGAAAATAACACAGAAAAGGATAATAAGGAATTAGGTGATATCTCGCTTAATGCTGAGCCTGTAGAGCAGGAAAGTGACAGCGACCCTATAATCCCTGTTTCAGATAAGCCGAGAACAGTTATCAATGATGATACTTCCTCACAGACCAAAACCAATGACGCCATAAAGCCCGTTAAGAAAAGCTTTGTGCGTGATGAAGAGGATCTGAAGATAGTAAGAGCAGACAAGAAAAGCTCATCATCAAAGAAGCGCAAGAAAAAGAAAGCCAAGAAATCTCGTTTCAACAATTCGGTTTTCGGCGGTCTTATCATTATTTCTCTTATTCTTACAGTTTCTATCGTTATAGCTTATAATGGTATAAGGCTTGGTATGGAGTATCTTGGTATCGGTAAGAATTCAAATGAGATAACTTTTAACGTTCCTGAGGGAGCGACCTCTGATCAGGTCATAACTCTTTTGCAGGAGAATGATATCATCAAAGAGCCCAAGCTCTTCAAGCTCATTATGAAGTTCAAAAATCTTGATTTCTACCCGGGCGACATCACGCTGAGGCCTTCTATGAGCTATACCCAGATAATTGAGGAACTTTCTGTTAACAGAACAAACAGAGAAACGGTGGAGATAACTTTCCCTGAGGGTATAACATTAAGAGAAGCTGCGGCACTCCTTGAAAATAACAAGGTCTGCACAAAGAAGGACTTTATCTTCCAGTTCAACAAAAAACAAGGCTTTGCTTTTGAAGACCTTATTGAAGAATCTGATCTGACATTCTATAAAATGGAAGGCTATTTCTTCCCGGATACATATGAGTTCTATGTGAATGATGACGCATATAATGTTGCAAGAATAATCAAAGAGCATTTTGCCGAGAAATTCACAGGCAGTATGGAAAGCAAGATGAAGCAGAGCGGAATGACACTTAACGAGGTAATAACCCTCGCATCAATGGTGCAGAAAGAAGCTGGAACTGTCAAGGATATGCCTATTGTCGCAAGCGTATTCCTTAACAGACTTGATGACCCTGCATTGTTCCCGTCGCTTGAATCTGATGCAACATCTAACTACATTAAACATGTAATCAAAAAGGAAGCTGACACTAAGGTTTCTATAAAGTATTATACCGAAGGGTATGATACATACCATTGTAAGGGGCTTCCCGCAGGACCTATCTGCAACCCGGGTCTTGATGCGATAAATGCTGTGCTCAATCCTGAGCAGACAGAGTATTACTTCTTCTGTAATAACCTCGATACAGGTAAGGCATACTACGCTAAGACCAACGAAGAGCATGAAAAGAACCTTATTAAGGCAGGGCTTGTTCAGGCGGAGTAATACAATATATAAGTTTTTATGTGCTTCCTGCTGATGCGGGAAGCACAGTTTATAATAGCAATAAGAAAGGAAATAATATGAGCAGTTTACTTGAGATATTAGCCCCTGTCGGGGATATGGAAAGACTTTTCGCTGCACTCGATTTCGGGGCAGATGCAGTATACCTCGGCGGCACTATGTTCGGTATGAGGGCAGGCTCGGCTAAATTTGATGCGCAAAGCCTTAAAATCGCCTGCAACGAAGCACATTCGAGGGGAAAGAAAGTATATCTTACCTGCAATACCTTGCCGCATAATAATGAAATGCCGCTACTCGAAGGCTTTATAAAAGATGCAACAGCCGCAAGCGTTGATGCTATGATAGCCAATGATATAGGCGTTTTCTCACTTATAAAGAAGTTTTCGCCCGATATGGAGATACATATATCCACACAGGCGGGAATTGTCAATTATGTTACAGCTAATGAGTTTTATAATATGGGAGCAAAGCGTGTAGTTCTCGCCCGTGAGCTTTCTCTTGAAGAAATCGCCGAGATAAGAGCCATGACCCCGAAAGAGCTTGAAATTGAATGCTTTGTTCACGGGGCTATGTGCGTAAGCTTTTCGGGCAGATGTCTGCTTTCGCAGTATCTTGTTGACCGTGATGCTAACAGAGGAGAGTGCGCTCAGCCTTGCAGGTGGGGCTATCACCTTATGGAAGAAAAAAGGGTAGGGGAGTATTACCCTATCTTTGAAGAAGAAAAAGGCAGCTATATATTGAATGCCAAAGATATGTGCATGATAGACCATATCGACAAACTTGCCGAGGCGGGTGTTGACAGCTTCAAGATCGAGGGCAGAGCTAAGTCATCATACTATGTTTCGGTAGTTACAAATGCATACAGAATGGCTATGGATATCTATAAAAAAGACCCGGCGAATTTCAAACTGCCGCAATGGATACACGATGAAGTTTTCAAGGTAAGCCACAGAGCCTACTGCACGGGCTTTTTCTTTGGTCACCCGAAAAACTGCCAGTATTACGAAAACAGCGGCTATATCAGAGAATATGATGTTGTGGCTATAGTTGACAAATGCGAGAATGGCCGTATCTATGCGACCCAGCGCAATAAATTCAATAAAGGCGCCGAGCTTGAAGTTCTGCCGCCATACAGCGAGCCTGTTGTTATACAGGCCGACGAGTTGTTTGATGAACACGGTAACGAGATAGAAACTGCTAACCATGCCATGATGAAGCTGTCTATTGCTTGTGATAAGCAGTTCCCGAAAAACTCTATAATCAGAATGAAGGCATAGTATGTTTGAAATTATAACCGAAGCGCTGTTTCCGCTTATTCTGTTTGGGATTTTCTCGGTGATATGTATTATCGGCGTTAAAAATGCATTGGCTAAGGCAAGGAAAATCAAACACGGAAGATGCAAAAAGGTAACAGCAACGATCAATGACTACTCCGAACGTCTCCATGCAGGAAAGTATTGTGAGGTGCAGCATATTCTGACCGTGTCATACGTCGAGGGCGATAAGCTTTATGTCGGTAAGACCTTCACCAACAGTCGCAGCGCCAAGAGATATAAGAATATGCAGCAGACCGAGATATATCTTATCGAAGGTGAAGAGATGCCGCTGTTAAAAGAGCATATAAAGCATATCTACTTTGATATTGTTCTGGGTATAATCGGCGGTATAATATGTGTTTTGTTCACGCTGCTGATTCTTACTGCGATAGTGTTCCATATCTATGAAAACATTACGGGTAACAGACTTATAGAATTTGTATAATGAAAAACGCTGTACGGCTTTTGGCGGTACAGCGTATATCTTATTCGTCATCAGAACCTTTCTTGCTGCTTTTGGCTTTTTTGACATTTGCAAGCGGATTAGCTTCAGCGGCATTTTTGAGATTTTCGTTTGAAAGATGTGTGTATATCTCAGTCGTGGCAATGCTCTTATGCCCGAGAATATCCT
>CADAGC010000054.1 GCA_902787365.1 uncultured Ruminococcus sp.
CGTATATCCGCTCAACTATGGTGAGGAGCCTCATCAGAAACTCGGCGAAGTATGCCCTGAGCGTGATGACTTCGATTTTGAACTGTACAGACTGGCCAAAGAGCAGGACAAGCCTGTGCTTGGTATCTGCAGAGGAACCCAGATCATCGCGGCTGCTGAGGGCGGCACGATGTATCAGGATCTTAGCCAGATGGAAAATGCTATCAAGCATTTCCAGGGTCACAGTCCATCGATGCCTAGCCATCACATCATTATTGAGGATGGTTCAAAACTCGCTGAGATCGTAGGCGAGGATCGCATCGCAGTGAATTCATTCCATCATCAGGTCATCAAAGACCCGGGCAAGGACATGATAGTCACAGCCAGAGCTTACGATGGCGCAATAGAGACCATCGAACATAAGAGCGCTAAATTCATACTGGCTGTTCAATGGCATCCTGAAATGATGCATGCCACCGATGAGCACATGCTCAATATTTTCAAGGCGCTGGTATCAGCTATCAACAACGCTCTCGAAAAATAAGCATAACAAAACCAAAGGCTGTCTGCACAATCGAATGTGCAGACAGCTTTTTTTTATATCACGACTTTATTCTTGCCGCTTTTCTTTCCTTTATAGAGCTTTGCATCAGCATCAGATATCCAGCCGTCATTGGTCATACCACCGTCATACTGTGTAGCACCTGTCGTGATAGTCACATGGATCTTCTTATCCTCAAAGACGAACTCTTCATCTGCGATCTTCTGCCTTACTTTTTCAAGTACAGCTAAATCACATTCCTGCTTTTTGGAGAGTATTATAAACTCCTCACCGCCCCAGCGGCATACTATGCAGTTTTTACAGGTCTGCTTCACGATAGCAGCCACCTCGTGCAGTATGTAGTCGCCGCAGTTGTGGCCATAGGTATCGTTGACCTTTTTGAAATCGTCAATATCAAGAATAGCTATCCATCTGTCCTCGGGCGACTTGACCTCGATATGGTCTAAAAATGCAAGCAGATAATGCCTGTTGTAAAGTCCTGTGAGGTTGTCGATAAGAGCCATTTTCTCAAGCTTTTCCTCAGACGAGATTGCAACATTATGAAAAAACCATACGTAAAGTATAACTATACTGAATGAGGCGATAGAATTGAACACCACAAGTATATCATATGCACTCTGAGGCACATCATAAAGCGGCTTATTGAACCTTGCATACAAATAAACGCCCGCATAAAGCAAAACGTGTATAACGATTATCAGATAAAACGGCAGTTCCTTTTTAAGTATTCTTTTATGGAGATAGCCGTTATAGCTTATGCAGGTGAGCATACCCAATGCAAAGAGCTGAAAAGCAGGCCGTGTGCCCATACTGATAACGCCCACTACCATCATAGCCATAATAACAGAATATATTATAACAGTTGACACTAAATAATGCTTTTTGAGTATTAGGAAAATGTTTGTGGTATTTACCAAGAGCTTTACATAAATGAGATATCTGATAAGCGGCATATCGTAGTATATACCTATAATGAGAAAGAACACATCTGTAAAAAGCAAAAATCCGCCGAAAAACAGAGTGAGATGTTTGATAAGATCGGTGTTTTTGACTGATTCGTTCATTGAGTCACCTCTTTACGCAGAGCATTTTTATTATTATAACATATATTATTACTTTTTTCAATAGCAAAAGCATACAAGTTCCACAAAAAAAGCGCCTGCAAAACGCAGACGCTTTTAAGTTTTTGTATTAGCCCTTTACAGAACCCAAAGCAATACCTCTGATGATGAACTTGGAAAGTGCGAGATAAACCACGATAACGGGTATGATCGCAATAAATATCATCATGTAAACCTGACCCATATCAAACTTAACGAAGTCAGCGTTTCTCAGCTGAGCAACCATGATAGGGAGAGTTTTCATTTCCTTCTTATCAATAAGAAGTGAAGGAATGAAGTAGTTGTTCCAGTTAGCAACGAATGTGAATATGCCCTGAACAGCCATTGCAGGCTTCATGATAGGCATAACTATCGTGTTGAATGTTCTGAACTCGTTACAGCCGTCGATACGTGAGGCCTCAACTATCTCAAGCGGCAGTGAGGATTCCATATACTGCTTCATGAAGAAGAATGTCGAAGGAGCAGCGATTGACGGAATAATAAGCGGGATAAGGTTATTGGTAAGCTCGAGATCGTACATCATTCTGTAGAAACCGAGAGCGGAAACCTGTGCAGGAACCATCATGATAACGAGAATGAATGCGAAAGCGAACTTTTTGAGCCTGAACTCGTAAACATGGATACCGTAAGCTGTAAGAGCTGAGAAGTATGTACTGAGTATCGTGCAGCAGCCCGAAACTATGAGCGAGTTTCTCAGACCGTTTATCAGCGGTATATCCGTGTTGTTGAATACGTTTTTGAAGTTTGAACCGAAGGCGCCGCCTATGGTCACCTTAAAACCCTTCTGAATGTCCGGGTGAGAACGTGTAGCGTTGATTATCATGACCAGGAAGGGGTAAAGGCATAAGAAAGTCAGAATGCAAAGAACAGTATAAGCAACTATACGTCTTACAAGAAGGGCAGTCTTATTGCTGTGCTCACCAACGTGATCGGTAGTTGATGTACTCATATTCTGTATGCCCCCTTCATTTTCTTTTTCTTGAGCTTCTTAGCTCTGTTCTCAGCGATCTGATCCTTAGAGTTGATAGCAGCAACTGCAAGTGAGAGTATAGCTGCAACTAAGAACAGAACTACCGAGATAGTACCTGCCTTACCGTAGTTCTTACCAACGGAGATCTGGTTGTTAAGATACATAACAACAGTCATGCTCGATCTTACAGGAGAACCAGTACCGTTTGTAATGATCTGCGGGATATCGTACATCTGAACACCGCCTATGAGCGATGTAACGAGAACGAATATAAGGATAGGTCTTATTGAAGGGATGGTGATCTGCCAGAAGGTCTGAGAAGGCGATGCGCCATCGATCTCAGCAGCCTCGTAAAGTGCAGGGTCAACACCCATAATAGCCGCCATAAGGAGTATGGTAGTATTACCAAACCACATAATGAAGTTGATTATCGCAATGATAAGTCTTGTACTTGTGATGTGGCCGAAGAACTGATAAGGCTCTTCAGAACCGGAAATGCTCTTGTAGATATCATTGATAGGGCCTATATCAGAGAAGATCGCAAAGAAAAGCATAGATACAGCCGCTGCCATGATGATATTAGGCAGGTAGATAACTACCTTAAAAAAGCCCTGTGCCTTGAGCTTAAGACGAATGTCCGTAAACCAAGCAGCAAGGAGAAGTGAAACAAATATCTGGGGAATAAAGCCTATTATCCAGATAATAAAGGTATTGCCAAAATAGGTAAAAATATCGCCTTCCTTGAAAAGGTTTGTGTAGTTGTCAAGCCCCACGAACTTCTCGGGATACTCGATAAGACCGACAGTCATCTTGCTGTAAAAGCTGTCACGAATAGTCGAGAACATAGGATAGAGCTGGAAAGCCGCATAAACAACAAAGAAAGGTATGATAAAGAAATAGCCCCATTTAGCATAGCTTATGGATTTATGTTTATTTGATGACGCCATATACTCACCCTGCTATAAAACTATAGCAAATTTCCTTTCATAGAGTAAAGAATTTAAGAATACGGGATGGCGGTTGCGCCACCCCGTACTCCAAAATTTTTAAATTAGATCAAGCAGCAAGACTAAAATTAGTCAGCCTTCTTGAGGTTCGGATACTTCTCAAGTGCAGCCTTGTAGAAGTTGTCCATAGCTGCATCCTTGTCAGCTGTGCCGTTGAAGTAGTCATGGAATGCATTCTGGAATGCCTCGTTAAGACCCTGGTCATAAGCTGTTGTCTTATCCATCTTAATGTTGGGAGCAGCTGCTGCGAAGAGCTTGATGTGGTTCTGACCGCCAAGGAATGCAGAACCGTAGGAAGCGTCATCAGCGATCTCCTGCATAGCAGTCTTGTTGTTTGTATAGTCAAGAGTATCAAGTGTGAGCTTCTTAGCGATATCCTTGTCGCAAGTCATCTTCTTCATGATGTCAGCAACTGTGTCAGCGTTATCTGTACCTGCTGCTGCGCAGAGCCATGTGCCGCCCCAGAAGAATGCTGCAGGGCCTTCGCAAACTGCATACTTACCATAGAGACCGTTGCCAACTTCCTGCTTACCGCCGTCCTTCTCGGACTTCTCAAGAGAGTTGCCAGCAAGTGTGAAGTTGATGCCCCATGTGGAGTAGAAGAAGCCGAATACCTTACCGGAAGGACCCTGGTCAGCAGACCAAGCGTCAGCCCAGAGAGTAGTCTTGTTGTTGTAGCCCTTGTCTGTGTAGTTCTTAGTCTGGTCAACCCACTTCATGAGCTGATCGTCAACCTGGATTGTGTCGTTCTCTACCCAAGGCTTGGAAACGTTGTTGGAGAATACACGGTAGCTGTCATCGAAGCCGGAGAGCATCTTGTAGCCCTTAGCGTTCATCTTCTCAGCTACTGCATCGAACTTATCCCAATCGGAAAGCTCTGCCTGAACCTTCTCAGGATCGTCTGTGCCGAGAACCTCGGAAGCGATGTCTCTTCTGTAAGCGAAGAGGCCGGGAGTTGCCTGCCAGGAAACTGCACGGAGTGTGCCGTCAGAAGCTGTAGCAACCTGCTTTGTATAGTCATACATATCCTTTGTATCGTCGTCTGTAACGCCGATGTCCTTAAGAGGAGTTGTATAACCGCTGTTTACATACTTAAGAGCGTAGTCAGCCTCGATGAGGAAGATATCGATCTTGTCATCAGACTCGGACTGTGCCTTAAGAGCTGTATCGAGCTTATCCTGATAGTTGTTGTTTGTGTTCTCGTTAACTACCCAAACGACCTTCTTGCCGTCCTTGAGGTAATCATCGCCTGTACCTGTCTTCTCGTTCTTAGCTGTGTCGTAACCGGACTTCTCAGCGTCATAGTCAGGATAGTATCTTCTGAACAGGCCCTGGAACTCCTGGTTCCATACATAGATCTTGATTGTGTTCTTGGACTCGTCGGAACCCTCTTTCTTCTGCTCTACGGGAGCAACGTCTGCAGCTGTGGAGCTGCTGTTGTCATCGCCGCAAGCGGTGAACATTGAACCTGCCATTGCGAGACACATTGTACCGCAAAGAACTCTTTTAAGCTTTGTCATAATAAATTTCCTCCTTAAAATTGCATCTGTTTTTATAATTTCCGGGCTTTTCCCGAAAACCTAATGCCTTAATTTATCTTCCCGACCGACTCACCTTTTACAAGGCTTCCGCCGATCGTTATGACCTCATGGAATGTGCTCTGCGGCTCTTCTATAAGTGCCACGAGCTTTTTGGCTGTCGCTACGCCGATCTTCTCGGTGTCCTGTGCATAGGTGGTAAGCTTTGGTGATACAAGCGTTGCATACGCTATCCCGTCATACCCTACTACCGATATATCCTTACCGATCTTCAGCCCCATATCCTTTATGGCGTTGTACCCGCCTATCGCCGAATAATCGTCCGGCATGAATATGCAGCTCGGCTTGTCGCTGCCCTCAAGCAGCTGTCTTGTATACTTATATGTAAGCTCGGGGTTGTGATATTCGGCTGTTACTATCCAGTCGCTCTTTATCTCAAGCCCCTTGCTGCTCATTGACTGTAGGAAGCCCTTAAGTCTCTTCTCGGCTACTGCCGATCTGTTGCCCTGAATGTAGGCTATCTTTTTGTGCCCCATTGAGTAAGCGTAATCCACAAGCTCTTCAATGCCCTGCTCGTTGTTTGAAAGAACCGACGAGCGCATCTCGAATGTGTGGTCTATCGTCACAACAGGTATGTCGCCGTTTATCACCTCATAAACATCTGATGAAGAGAAATCGGTGCAGGCGATTATCACGCCGTCAACGTTTCTGTATTTGCAGTGCTCGTATGTGGTCATTTTTCTTGACCCCATATCTCTGTTTATAAAGGTTATATCGTAACCTGCGGATTCGGCTTCTATCTTGAAGCTGTTCAAAAGCCTTGCGAAGAACTCGTGAGTAAGACCGCTGCCTGCTTCATCAAGGAACATAACCCCTAAGTTATATGTCCTGTTGGTCTTAAGTGCTCTCGCCTGCGAGTTCGGGAAGTAGCCCATTTCCTTCGCAGCCTTGATAAGCCTTTCTTTAGTAGCCTCACTTACATCCTTATGGCCGTTGAGTGCCTTGCTCACAGTTGCTACCGACACGCCGCAGCGAACAGATATGTCTTTTAGAGAAACCATAGTGTATCGTTCGCTCCTTACATAGTATTAAGTTAACGTTTACAAATTCAGTTAACGTTTTCAGTTAACGTTTTCGATAGCGCATCTGCTTTGCATTTTTTTTGTGTTTCCACTACATAAGAATATACATTATTCCGCCGACAATTGCAAGTGTTTTATGCGTTTTTTATGCGCTATGTAATAAATTATGGACATTTTCACAACTTTCAAGCTCTCGTTTTGTGCAACCTAACTAATGATTTTCGTTAAACGTTACCGAATTGTAATTACGAAACGCTTTCACTTTTCGTTCACGAAACTCTTACGAAACCATTTATTGATTTTTGGCCGCCCTGCCGAGCGCTCGAAATCACATATGTTCAAATTTACTATAAATATGCAAAATGTAATTGTTTTCGTTGTTATTTCTTTAGCATTATAGCATAAAAAAGCACGTTTGTCAAGCCTTAAAACGTTTTCGCTAAAAGTAGTGAAATTTTACGATTTTATATTAACATTTTATCCGAAAACGATAAAGAACACCGTTTCATCACGTTGAAACGGTGTTCTTTATATAAAAATATTAACCCTCTTTAAAACTATGAAACTCACACAGTTATGATGATCTGGTGGGAGAACATGAGCACAATTAGAAAAAAGTTTACAATATCCGCCCCAAGTGCTGTAATGTACGGTTTCGCCCGATTTTCGGTGTTTTTGCACGAAACTTTAAGTATCATCATATCTACTGCAAGATATATGATGATAAGCGTTATCATTACGAAAACCCCGACTTTTTCGATACCCGTATCTTCAAGCGCATAGAAAATATCAAGTTCGGGGTGAATGAGCCTTGCGCATATTCCCCCTGCACCCACAACAGTAAACTGGGTTAGCAAAGATGACAGCGAAACCGCCCATATCCCCTTGTTATCAAACAGATACATAGCCGCCGCTTTCAGAAAAACGGGGAACAGGCAGTAGAATATATACCGCCCCATTATTATAAAGCTTATGCCCGAAACAGCTATAAGCTCCTTAAAGAAATCCGACATATGCTTACTGTTCTCCTAACTGTAGTGTATTGTTGTTATCTATCTGCTCGGGCTGCTTGTCCTTGTCCTTTTCCTTGGGCTGGCGCTTTGAGTGCTTTTTCTCGCCTATTGTGGGTATCTCAAACCAGAACGTAGACCCTACCCCCTCGGTAGAGGTAACGCCAAAGGCAAAGTCGTGCTTTTTTAGTATCTCCTTGCAGATAGAAAGCCCAAGCCCCGTGCCTACCACATCACGCTTGTATTTCTCGCCCCTGTAGTAGCGGTCAAACACCTTCGGCAGCAGCTCTTTTGATATGCCCTGCCCGTTGTCTGTGACCTCTATGCGCACGCAGCCGTGCTTGTTCTTCTGCACAAGGCGTATGACCTTCTGCTCGCCCGTGTAGTTTATGGCATTGTTTATAAAGTTGTATATTACCTGGTCTATCTTCTCGGGGTCAGCGCACACAGTCCTGTCCTCATCGGGGATATACTGTATATCATACCCCTCCTGCTCGATAACCAGTTTATACCTCGTCATGCAGTCTTCAAGCTTTTCGACTATGCCGAACTCGCTCTTGTTAAGCTCCATATTGCCCGACTCCATACGTGATATGGCAAGCAGGTCATTTACTAAGTTTGAAAGCCTGTCAGACTCATCAATTATGACCTTTAAGTGTTCCTCACGCTTTACGGGGTTGTCGCCCGAGAGGTCTCTTATCATCTCGGCATAAGCCTTAACCATAGTAAGCGGCGTTCTCAGGTCGTGAGAAACGTTAGCTATAAGTTCTTTTCTAAGGTCTGATACTTTCTTTATCTCGTCCTTTGCGTCTTCAAGCACGTTTGAAAGCTCGTCTACCTCGGCATAGCCCTTGGCAGTAAAGCTTATATCATAATCTCCCGCCCCGAACTGCTTTGCAGTCTCGGTAAGCTCGGTGATAGGCTTTGAAAGCCGCCTTGATATTATGATAGTTACGATAAATGCCAGCTCAAAGAGTATTATCGAGATATAAAAAAGCTGCTCTCTGATTATCCTCGTTGTCGAGTCAAGCGGCTCGATAGATGCTTCTATTATCAGATAATAGCCCTTGCCCACGCCCGAAACGAGCACTATCTCCTTTACCTTGAAGTCGGAATTGCTTATTATCTCGCTGTAGGTGTCCTCGCCCGATTCGTTATACTTGCCTATCAGCTCAAACTGCTTTGTGCCGAACTTATCCTGCGCAAGCAGCGAAAAGCTTCCCATATTGTTGACGTTATAAAGCTCGTTGCCCATATCGTCAACTATCTTAACGTTCATGGCGTTTTTAAAAGCCGTTTCGTTAATCAGCGTTTTGAAATCCTCGCTGTCGGCATTGGCGGCAAGGTGCTTTGCGGCTACCGTCATATCCCTCTGCTTTGCCGAGCGGTAGTAGTTTTGCAAAAAGAAATACTGGAACACCCAAAGTATAGCAAGAATAAGTATGGTGAATATCATAAAGTATATCCACACATAGTATTTCATACCGTGCTTCTTTGGGGCGGCGTTTACCGTCTTACTGCTCGATCTTTTCAAACTTATACCCCATTCCTCTCAGGGTCACGATAAGGTTGCGGTATTCGCCAAGGCTGTTTCTTAGCATTTTTATGTGGGTGTCAACAGTTCTGTCGTCGCCGTAGAAATCAAAGCCCCAAACCTCTTCAAGCAACTTCTCTCTTGAAAGGGCTATGTTCATATTGCGCACAAGGAAAAACAGCAGATCATACTCCTTGGGGGTCATCTGCACTTTCTGCCCGTCGATCTTTACCTCACGGGCGGTGAAGTTTATCTCCAATCCCTTGTATATGAGCACCTCTTCCTCGCTTATGCGTGAGGGCTTTGAGCGTGCGATAACTGCCTTTATCCTCGCCATAAGCTCCTTAGGCGAGAAAGGCTTTACTACATAATCATCAACGCCTATCTCGAAGCCGAAGAGCTTGTCATACTCCTCGCCCCTTGCTGAGAGCATTATAACGGGTGTCTTTTTGGTCTTTCTTATCTCCTTGACCGCCGAATAGCCGTCAAGCTTGGGCATCATTATGTCCATAACTATAACGTCATAGTCATGCGCCTTGGCAAGCTCTGCGGCCTCCATGCCGTCGCCTGCCTCAACGACCTCATACCCGCCCCACTCGGCGTATTCTCTTATAAGCGCCCTTATCTTGGGCTCATCATCTACTACTAATATCCTTGGCATTTATATCCTCCCCTTTTAGGTCAGTTTATCATTATTTATTATAGTGCCTCTTTGTGATGTGTTTATGAAAGAGGGCTGAAATCTAATGCATAATTAAGGTGTGCGCCTTTGGCGCACGATTTAAAAGCACTCAACCGTATCAAAACCGCCATAGATCAATAATCCTTTAATCTTCTGATATACGCAAATGTCTTTTTCTCGCCCTTTTCCTTGAGCATCCTGAGCAGCCTTTCAAGCAGGGCGGCTGTTTCGGGGTGCATACGGGTGGCGGTGTTGCCCCTGATAAAATAATCAAGGGGTGCCGAGTCGGTGTAATTCTCGCCTAAATAAGTTCTGCTTGCGGCAACTCTGTCACAGAACATCTCCTTGACATAGCGCATGGGCATCTTGACGGGGCGCAGCTTCTTGGTCACGCTGTCATAGTCCGTCCAGTATTCAAAATGGTGCTTGTTCCTGCCTTTATGGTGCATCCACGCAAGGGAATAACCGTAGTCCTCCCTCTCGCCCTCGTTAGGTGAGCGTGTGCCCTGATAGTGCCTTACCCCCACGATGAATTCCGAGGGGGAATATTTTGAAAGGTCGTGGAAAAGCCCCTGAAAGAATATGCCTGCATACCAGCAGTTTCTTATCACCGCATGGCGGTGGTGGGTTATCGTCTTGAAATGTGCTGCGAGTTTGTTCATTGTTCTTCACCTCTGATATGTTCATTATATCACAAAACGCCGCTTCAAGTCAACACAAATAAGCAGAGCATTTTTAAGGGGCTTTGCAAACGGCCGAAAACCGTAGCAAAACTCAAAGTGCCCCACATAGAACATTTATTCTATATTTAATACAAAACATACAAAAAGCCGCCGAGAGTATCGACAGCTTATTTATGATATTTGCTTCCTCTTGTGATAGAAAACGCCCTGTATATCTGTTCGAGCAGCATTATCCTTGCAAGCTGGTGAGGGAATGTCATTTCTGACATTGAAAGGCGCATATCGGCCTTTTTCTTTATGCTATCATCAATGCCGAATGACGAGCCGATGATGAAATTAAGAGTGCTTGCCGAAAGCGAGAACTCCTCTATCTTCTTTGAGAGCTTAACGCTTGAAAGCTGCCCGCCCTCGATACACATAGCTATATTTTTAGCGTCCTTATTATCGAGATACTTCTCCATAAGCTTGGCTTCATTTGCAAGCGCTGCTGCTATCTCCTTATCTGACGGGTCGTCAGGCAATCTGCTCTCGGGCAGTTCTATGACAGACAGCTTGCAGAATGCCGAAAGGCGCTTTGAATACTCATCCTGCGCCGCACGAAGATAGTTTTCCTTAAGCTTGCCTACGGTTATAAGATTTACCTTTATCAGAATACCACCGCCAGTCCGCTGAAATCTTTAGTAGCTACTTCGAGAAGATAGTCACGGTTTCTTTTGAAAGCACGCAGGCTTGAAAGCACGGTGCTCTCAGCCTTTACGGGGGTGTTGTTATGCTCGCTTAAGTGGCCGAGGCAGACACGGGTAGTGCCACGGTCGATAAGTTCGCTGATAAACTCGCCGCTGTCGCCGTTAGAAAGATGGCCGTGGTCGGAGAGGATACGCTGTTTTAAGTTATAATCATAGTAACCGTTTATGAGCATCTGCCTGTCGTAGTTAGCCTCAACAAGCGCCATATCGCAGCCGAAAAGCGCCGCCCTCACCTTATCGGTAACGCAGCCCAGGTCTGTGCAGACGGCGGCACGCTTATTATCCTTAGTAACAAATGTAAAGCCGCAGCTTGCGGGGGTGTCGTGCCAGGTCTCAAAGGCAGATATCTCCATATCAGCAAACGACACAGTCAGCCCCTCGCCTATCTCAACAAGAGGGCAGGCGGCGTTTATCTTGTCATTACTGCACAGTATATCAAGGTTAGTCCTCTGTGCAACTATCGGCACGGGGTGCTTTTTGGTGAGCACCTTAAGGCCGCTTATATGGTCAGAGTGGGTATGGGTAACGCACACAGCCTTGACTGCATCAAGGGGTATGCCGTGCTGCGAGAGGGCATCTACCGCCTTTTTGCAGGAAACGCCGCAGTCAACCAGCACGCCGCTCTTATCATCGCCTATATACGTGCAGTTGCCGCTGCTCGATGAATACAATGGGTAAACAGTTGCCATTTCTTTCAATCCTTTTTTATCAGATAACTATATTGAATACTTCTTTTATAAATCTTGCAGGTGAGTAGAATACGACCATTAAGCCGATCACGGCAAGTGCTATATAAAATATACTGATGATAAGCACATACGCCTTGCCCTTGGTCTGTGTTTTTCTGAAAACGTAGAAAAGTGACGGCAACGCCAGAGCTGCCCAGATCATCAGTTCGACAGCGCCAATCCCGGCATAAAAATCTTTCTCTGCGCCAAGATCATAGTCATAGCCTTTTGAGTGCCCGGTAATATCAAGATATATCCATGCAAAGCATATCGGAAAATAAAATGCCACAACACCCGTCCAAAGAAAATTCAGACAATAGATTATCCTGCTTTTCATAGCTGTTCCTCCGACCTCTTATCTATCACACATAGTGATTATACCACAAAATCCCCCACAAGTCAACAGCGAAACACTACAACTTGTGGCGGTAGGCGGCAAGGGTACTATATATAATAGTGTGCCTGCTCTTTCGGTATTTGGGGTATGCAGATAATCGCAAATAAAAATCAAGAAAACGAGAGATTACGTGCGAAAATATATGATTTAGTGAGATAGTTGGAGATATTTTAAAAATTCTCCCCAAACCGTGCAAAACAATCACAAACTCACACTTGAAGTTCACGTGAACTTATGGTATAATCATTACAACATCAGGAAATGATGAATGAACATATCAGAAAGGCAGGCGAGTAAGATGAACAGTCATGTACCGGGAACAGTGCTTCCGCTGACCGACTGGGCAAAGGACAGGATAAGGCAGGGGCAGGCGTTTGATTCGCTGATAGCACCAATACTTTCGGCAACAGGCGGCGTTACGCTTTCGCAGCTGGCAAGGTTTACAGGGCTTGAAGGCTCGACGATACAAAACTGGATAAAGCGAGGCTGGGTGGCTTCAAACAAGAACAAGAAATACACCGAAAAGCAGGTGGCACGAATACTTCTTATAAACGTGCTGCGAGCCGCAATGAAGCTTGAAGACATAGTAAAGCTTATGCAATACATAAACGGCGAGGTCGAGGACGAAAGCGACGACATACTGCACGACAAGGACTTATTTGATCTACTGTGCAGCGCAGTACTCAAACTTGACGACAGCGAGGGCATACGCATTGACGGCGAGAACGTAATGAAGATATCAGATTCGATGATATCGGAGGAGTTCACGGGGCTTGTGAGAGACAAGCTGCAAAAGGCACTTGCCATAATGCTTCTTGCTTACCGCTCGGCAATACTCAAAAACGAAGCCTACAGGCTCTATTCCGAGATAAACGGTTAGCGGGGCGTATGATATGCGCCACAAAAAGCAAAACCCGAAAATCGAGTATCTTAACAGATACCCGGGCCACAAAAAGTGGATAAACACCTGCATATGCTGCCAAAAAAGCGGCTATGACCCGAAAATGCCGGAGGTGGTGACGATACGCTATTACGGGCGTGACGATCACCCGACGCACATAGCAAAGTATATAAGGTTTTTATACAGCCCTATGGCGGTCGATGAACTTGGCAGGTGCGATGAATGCAGAAAAGCAAGCGATAAAGCTTTGAGCGAAGATACATAAAAAACTATAAAAAACAAAAGAAAGACACAAAACAGGAAACCAAAAGAAAGAAAAGAAAACACAGGGGAGATAACAATGACTTGTCCGTTTTGCGGAAAAGAAATGGCAAAGGGCATTCTGTCGGGCGACGGCAGGTGCAAGGTAAGGTGGAAGGCCGGCGACAAAAAGGCGGATATATGGGATACGCTTTCGGATTTCGGGAGTGTCAGCGCTATAAACTACGGCCTTTCGTATTTCACGGCAGAGAGCTATTTCTGCAAAGGGTGCAAAAAGATGATACTTGACACCGATGTTGAAAGGCAGCCCTCCGCCCAAAGATAAAAAGGCGGTGAGTTTATGGAGATACTTACTGTTGTGAGCATTGACATTGCGGCGATATTCCTGCTGAGCGGTATACTGATGTATAATACCGCAAAAAAGCCTATCAACTATATGATAGGCTACCGCACAAAGCGTGCAATGTCAAGCAGAGAGGCGTGGGAATACGCCAACAAGGCCTGCGGCAAGGCGTGGGCGGTCATAGGTGCGGCAGGGCTTATTCTGACGCTGGCTATGCTTCTGATAGCGGCGCCAAAAGTAAGCGAGAGCGCAGCAGCGATCATAACGGGCGCTCTGCTCGCAGCGCAGATCATCGCCACGATAACCGCAGCGATAATGACCGAGAAAAAACTCAAAAGCATTGAATAAAGGAGAAGTATTATGAACGGAAATGTAGTAGATATCAAAGACAGAAGCAAAAAGACAGGCAGGATAGTCGCAGGCGTTGCGGCAGGAATTGCGGCAATTATAGTTGTATTCTCGTCAGCAGCGGTAGTGCCTACAGGCTCTACGGGCGTTATAACGACATTCGGCAAGGTAAGTGAAGACACCTACAGCGAGGGCTTCCACCTTAAGATACCGATAGCCCAGCAAATGGTCATAATCTCAAACAAGATACAGGTATACGAGACTGATGCCTCGGCGGTATCGAGCGACCTTCAGACGGTAAACTCGAAGATAGCCATAAACTACCGTGTAAAGGCTGACAGCTCGGCTTCTATCTACAAAAACATAGGTCCTGATTATCAGGCGGTAATTCTCACCCCTGCGGCGCAGGAGTCTATGAAGAGCGTGACTGCACGCTACACCGCAGAGCACCTTATCACCCAGCGAAACACAGTCGGTGAGGAGATAAAGGAAATGCTCGAAGCAAAGGTGAGCGAATACGGCATACAGATAGAGAAATTCAACATCATAAACTTCGACTTCTCGCAGGAGTTCAACGCAGCTATCGAGCAAAAGCAGGTAGCCGAGCAGAACAAGCTTCGTGCGCAGACCGAAAAGGAGCAGAAGATTATCGAAGCACAGGCTGACGCTGAGAAAGTTAAGCTCGCAGCAGAGGCACAGGCCGAGAGCATAAAGACCAAGGCCGCAGCACAGGCTGAGGCTAACAAGACGATAGCCGAAAGCTTAAGCAAAGAGCTTATACAGTATCAGACCATTGAAAAATGGGACGGCGTAATGCCCAAAGTCGCATCATCTGCAAGCCCGCTGCTGATGATAGACACAGAGGACGAAACAGAAAGCGCTGACAAATAAGTTATGAAAAAGCCAAAAAGCTTTGTCATATATATGAGGCAAGGGAAACGAGCAAAGGGCAGGAAGAATGCACATTCTAACGAATGTGGCTCGGCGTGAGTTTCTTAAGTCTCGCTTTCAGAGGTGAGGAGTCAAGGGGTAAAAATCATTCGGGATTTTTGTTCTACGCCCCCTTGACCCGAAACCTTTGAAGAAAGAAAGACCTCCGCAAGAGAGAAAAAATTATAGGCGAAAGCACCCCCGCTCGAAATGAGTCGGGGGTGTTTTTGTGGGGCTTGCTTACCCTTTGTCAACATCTTCGCTTTATGCATAGAATAATAGCAGCAACAAACAAGGAGACTGCTATGAACGAACTGATAAAAGGCATCGCCGTTCCGTTTACGGGAACTGCGCTGGGGGCGGCGTGCGTATTTCTGATGAAAGATAAGCTTTGCGAGGCCACGCAGCGTGTGCTTGCAGGCTTTGCGGCAGGTGTAATGACTGCGGCAAGCGTATGGAGCCTGCTTATTCCTGCAATAGAGCAAAGCCGCAGCAGCATGGGGGCTTTTGCGTTTATCCCTGCGGCGGCGGGAATGGCTGCGGGTGTGGTGTTTCTTCTGATAATTGACGCACTAATGCCGCAGGATAAGGAGCGCTATTCCAAAAACACCATGCTGATACTCGCCGTCACGCTGCACAACATTCCCGAAGGAATGGCCGTCGGGGCGGTCTATGCAGGGCTGATATACGGCGACGGCGGAATAACGGGCGCTGCTGCCTTTGCCCTCGCCCTCGGCATAGCCATACAGAACTTCCCCGAGGGGGCGATAATCTCGCTGCCGCTGAAAGCCGAGGGAAAAAGCAAACGAGCGGCTTTTGCGGCGGGTGTATTATCGGGGGCTGCCGAGCCGTTAGGGGCTGTGCTGACGGTAGCAGCGGCGTCGCTTATGATACCCGCAATGCCTTACCTTTTAAGCTTTGCGGCGGGGGCTATGCTTTACGTAGTAGTGCAGGAGCTTATCCCCGAAATGACCGACGCTAAGCGTCCCTACATCGGGGCATTATCATTCACGGCAGGCTTTTGCGCTATGATGATACTTGATGTGGTGTGCTGACTGCAAGAAGACCACAACGTTTTATCCCACCCAACAAAAAAACTCTCCGCCGATAAGACGGGTACCCATATAGAAGATTTGCCCCAAAGCACTTTATTGTGCTTTGGGGCATTTTTATTCGGGTGTTAAGATAAATCAGAATTTATTGCTTCTTTACAAAGCTTACTACTATGCATACTGCAATCAAAAGTGCTGCGATGATCAGTGTCACATCATTATGATAAATAAGACTTATCATACTCAAAATCAACGAAACAGCTAATAATATTCTCATTATTATATTTTTCATATATTTATAACTCCTTTGCAAATTCCGATTTTTGTCAGTAATAATTATAGCATAACATAGCTGCATTGTCAATAAAAACGCCATAGTACTTC
>CADAGC010000055.1 GCA_902787365.1 uncultured Ruminococcus sp.
GGGTGTTGTTTTGCTAATTGCTAATTGTCAATTAGCGGCGAAGCCGCTTTTAAGATACGTCCTGCGAAGCAGGACACCTCAATTGTGCATTGTGCATTGTGAATTGTGCATTGAATAAGTGCATTGTGAATTGTTAAGCGTTGTACTCAACAGCCGCCCTGATGAAATCACGGAAGAGAACGTGGGGGTGGTTGGGGCGGGATTTGAATTCGGGGTGGAACTGAACGCCTACAAACCAGGGGTGAACGTCCTTAGGCAGCTCGACTATCTCGACAAGCTTCTCGTCGGGGGAGATGCCAGCGAGCACTAAGCCTGCGTCCTGCAAAGTCTTGCGGAAGCCGTTGTTGAACTCCCAGCGGTGACGGTGGCGCTCGTAGATAAGATCCTGACCGTATACCTCACGGCTGACTGTGCCCTCTTTGAGCTTGCAGGGGTAAAGGCCAAGGCGCATTGTGCCGCCCTTTTCGGTGATGTCTTTCTGCTCATCCATAATATCAATAACAGGGTTGGGCGTGTCGCCGAACTCGGTGGAGTTAGCGCCTTCAAGCCCTGCGGCGTGCCTTGCAAACTCGATAACGCTCATCTGCATACCAAGGCATATGCCGAACATGGGCACTTTGTTCTCTCTTGCATACTTGATAGAGGATATCATGCCCTCGATACCTCTGTCGCCAAAGCCGCCGGGCACGATTATGCCGTCACAGCCTTTGAGCTTGTCTGCGGCGTTGTCGTCGGTGATGTCCTCAGACTGGATCCACTTGATATCCACCTCGGCGCCGTTGTCAAAGCCGCCGTGGCGCAGAGCCTCGGCTACAGAGAGATAAGCGTCCTCCAGCTCGACATACTTGCCAACAAGGCCTATTGTTATCTTCTTGTCGCAGTTTTTTATTCTCTCTATCATGGCTTTCCAGCCGTCAAGGTTGGGCTTTCTCTTCTCTAAGCCTAAGTGCTCGCAGACGATATCTGCAAGACCCTCACGCTCGAGCCACAGGGGAACTTCGTAGAGCGAGGGTGCTGTGAGGTTCTGAATAACGTCTTCAGCACGCACGTTGCAGAAAAGGCCTATCTTCTGCTTCATATCCTTGGGAATCTCCATTTCAGAGCGAAGAACTAAGATGTTGGGCTGAATACCTATCGAGAGAAGTTCCTTAACGCTGTGCTGTGTGGGCTTGCTCTTAAGCTCCTTAGAGCCTGAGATGTAGGGGAGTAAGCATACGTGGATAAACACAGAGTTGCCCCTGCCAAGCTCGATAGATGCCTGCCTGATAGCTTCAAGGAACGGTGTTGACTCGATATCGCCCACAGTACCGCCTATCTCGGTGATAACAACGTCTAAGTCGTTGGTCTTTGCTGTGCGGTAAAGGCGCTCCTTTATCTCGTTTGTGATGTGGGGCACTACCTGAACTGTGCCGCCAAGATAGTCGCCACGTCTTTCCTTATTTAATACGTTCCAGTAGACCTTGCCTGTTGTGACGTTTGAGTTTATCGAGAGGTTTTCGTCGATAAAGCGCTCATAGTGGCCAAGGTCGAGGTCTGTCTCTGCGCCGTCGTCGGTGACGAACACCTCGCCGTGCTGATAGGGCGACATTGTGCCGGGGTCAACGTTGATATAGGGGTCAAACTTCTGAATAGTCACGCTGTAGCCCCTTGCCTTTAAAAGCCTGCCCAATGATGCGGCCGTGATGCCCTTTCCAAGCCCCGAAACGACACCGCCTGTTACGAATACATATTTTGTTGGCATAATAATAGTCCTCCATATTACATACTTACATACATATAGGCTATATCGCACGACTATTGTACGTCACAAACGCAGTCAGATTTTTCGTCAGATTGCCCATATCCGCCGAAGTTTTACTTGCGTAAGACAAGGTGGATTTGGGTAATATGGCGAAAAATATGCAAGTTTATGACGTGCAAAGCCGATAGGTGGTAGTCGTGTGGTATAGC
This sequence comes from uncultured Ruminococcus sp., assembly GCA_902787365.1. Classification (GTDB taxonomy): domain Bacteria; phylum Bacillota; class Clostridia; order Oscillospirales; family Ruminococcaceae; genus NK3A76. The sequence goes on from CADAGC010000055.1 coordinate 1,951, forward strand.
CTATAATATAATACCAAATTTTTTGACAAATTTCAACCCCTTTGCGGGTGTTTTTACAAATTTGTTACGAGTGCCCCCGCAGGCGGCTGATTATGCATTAAAAAGGCACCGCCGAAAGACGATGCCTTTTAAATTATGTACGTTACTTAAGCTCTACCTTCCACTTGGCGATGTACTGCTTCAGAATGGTCAGGTCTTTGATGTCTACCGAGCCGTCTTTATTGACGTCGGCGTTTGCGAGGTTTAGCTTGACCTTCCACTTGGCAAGGTGCTGTTTGAGAAGCGTTACGTCCTTGATGTCGATAACGCCGTCGCCGCTTATGTCACCCGGCTTGCGGGCGGCGGTGAATGTCACCTTGAACATAGCGCTGTTATAGTTGTACTGGGCGTATTCAGCCTTGATATCGCCGTTTACGATCACCTCGGTATCTTCGTTTATGCAAAGCGGCTCCTTGCCGGCGGTGTTGTAGTGGTAAATATAGAAATATGCGGTATATTTCTCGCCCGACTCAAAGACTTCATCAGCAGGCATAGAGTCCGGCGTGCCTGCGTATTTCCACAAGCAATTGGAAGTAAGATAATCTTTTCTGTCTGATAATGATATATCTGCATCATCTGTGCTGATATTATAGTCAGGCTTAGCCCCTCCCACGGGCGGAATGATTTTTACGTTAACAGTTTTTACGTTCTTGAATTTGTCTACCGTTTTCGATTCTGTGGGGTTTGATATGGGTTGATCGTCATCGTTCTGTGCAGTAATACTTACCTTGTATGTGCCGTAGCCTTTATCTTTAAAAATGTCGGTAAAATCATAGCTTGTGGTGTCACTCTCATAGGTGCCGAATACGCCGTATACATTGTCTCCATAGGTGTAATGGTGTTTGCAGAGCACCAGCTTGTACTTTGAAGCGCCCTCATAGCTGTCCCAATAGAGTTTGTAGTGCGCCCATCCTATTCCCGTGATGTCTGACTTGGTCGCATAGGTAACAGTTCGGCTCATGACTTTATCGCTGTATCTGTAGATGGGGGTAGCCTCGAGCATCGGCTGCGATCCTACTGTTATATAGTATCTGCCGCCGGCTGTGAGTTTTTCTGACAGATCCTCGCTGAGAGCTTTTGTCGAAACGGACGTCACATTTTTGCCCGTGTCAGCATTGACAAGAATCACCAAGTAAGATGTGGCCTTATCCACCTTATCCCACGATGCTATGCCGTACTGTGAGAGCTTGACGTTTGAGGGGGCGTCAAGTATCTCATAATCCGTGGTGATGACCTTGCTGTCTGCGGTCTCTGTTTTCCAGCCGTCGGCACCAAAGGCCATTACGGTCACGATATAATTACTCGTGCCGTAGGCGTAGTCCTGGAAAAATGTTCTATCGTAAACTGTTTTTCTTTCCTGACCTGCATTAATGACCCTTGGATCGACACCTTTCATATATTGAAAGCTGCCCGATAAGTTCTTGTTTTTGATGTAGACCTGGTAGTTTGCAGCACCTGCTGATTCCGTCCATGTTACGGTAAGCTCGGCCTTTTCGCTGTCAAAGGAAACACTGACCGTCATAGCGTCCGCAGCTATAGCCTTTAAGCCGCCCGCAGGCAGCACAGCACCCAGCATAAGCACCATTGCAAACGCCGTAAACAGGCTTATAAGTCGTTTTTTCATAAAGTATCCCTCCTAATGATTAATATTTTGTGTGTTAATTATACCATAATAATCATTGTTTGTCAATAAAAATGATGAATTTTGCACAAAATGTGCTTTGATAGCCAAAATGACAGAGAACGAAGACAATTGCCGCCCCTGCGTTGACTTTACAAACAAAATATGCTATAATAAATAAGACTATCAGCAAACATAGGAATGGTAAAAATATGGAAATAAAACTAACTTTCCCTATGCTCGGGCGGATGTTTATGATGCCTGCGAGCGTAGCGGACGAATATCTTAAAATATCAACGGGCGACCAGCTGAAGGTGCTCATCAGCATCTACTGCGCAGGCTCTGACAGGGTAGACACCGAGCGTGTGGCGCAGATGACGGGGGTATCGGAGCAGACGGTGAGAGAAGCGGTCATTCACTTCTCGAAGCTGGGGGTTTTCTCGGCGCAGGGCATAGAGGGGGCAAAGCCCTCGTGGGAGGGCGCTGTTATCACGACAGAAAGCCAGTCAGCCATACAGACAGCCCCGAAAACCGAGGACTTGAAGCTTCTCGGCCAGCCCGAAGCTATCAAAGGCACGCAGCGTGACACCTCAAAGGACTCACGGGTGCACTACAGCCCCAAGGAACTTGCAGGCAAGATAGAAGCAGACCCCGCACTTTCGGCGCTTATGCAGGATATGGAGGGCATTCTGGGCACTCCGCTCAAGCCGCAGAACACCTGCGATGTGCTGGAGATGTACGAGCACCTTGAATTTGACCCTGCGAGCATTCAGATGATAGCTGAGTACTGCAAATCCCTCGGCAAGCGCAAGACCGCCTACATATTAAAAGTTGCAAGAGACTGGTTTGAGGACGGCGTGTGCGATTTTGAGCAGGTCGAGCGCAGGATAATAGGTATGTCGGCCTACAACTCCCTTGAGGGCAAGATAAGGCGCATGATAGGGCAGGAGGGGAACGTCACCAAGAAGCAGGGCGAGTTTATCCGCTCGTGGCAGGATATGGGCTTTGGCTTTGAGATGATAGAGCTTGCCTACGAGATAAATATTGACAACACGGGCAAACTGAGCTTCCCATACATGAACAAGATAATCACAGGCTGGGGCGAGAAAGGCATACACACCCCCCTCGCCGCCAAAGAGGAGAAAGAGCGCTTTGCCAAGTCCAGACAGGACAAGCAGCACGACGGCAGCATAAGCACAAGGGCCGTTGACGACTTTGCAGCGAGTATTGATCTGTCGAAGGTCACGACGTAATAAATGCATAATGAATGTGTCCGCCTTTCGGCGGACGGATGCCCATTCGGGCTGTTTGGACGGCATTTTTGCATATTTTTAACAGTATTGTTTAATAAAAAGGCCGATATAGTCTGATTTAACATAATTGAATCCAATATTGCCGCAGGCGATACCATAATTATGCATTATGCATTTTGCATTATGCATTGAAAAGAGGAGAACCACCATGCCATACAGCAAGGAAATTATAGACAAGGCTATGCAGACGATAGATGAAAGACGTCTGAGCGCCGAGCAGGAGAACGAAAGACGGTTAGAGGAGATAAATCTCCGCTTCCCCGATATTTACCAGAAAGAAAAGCTCACCCGCAGCACCGTTATGCGCCTTATGGCGGCGGCGGCAGGGGGCAAGTGGGGTGAGACAGAGCTTCTTGAAAAAATAGAGAAAGAGCGCAGAGAGTCGATAGAATACGTGCGCTCGCACCTCAGACAAAACGGCTACCCCGAGGATTATCTTGACACGCCTTTTACCTGCAAGGTTTGCGGCGACAGGGGAAGTATCGGCGGCAAGGCCTGCGAATGTTACAAAAAGCTTCTGAAAGAGCTTGCGGCGGCGCAGATGACAAACGGGCGTCTGCACAGCTTCAAGGACGTAAGAATGGACGTTTACTCTAACCCTGCACAGCTTGCCGAGATGACCAAGCTTATTGATTACCTAAAGCGCTATACCGAGAGCTTTGAGCGCTCGGCTAACAGGCGCTCGCTGCTATTCTACGGCACAACGGGCACAGGCAAGACGTTTCTTTCCTCCTGCGTGGCAGGCGAGCTTGCTTCAAGGGGGCTGACTGTCTGCTTCGGCACGGCCTATGAGTATTTTAAGTCGATAGAGGACGAGCATTTTAAGAAAACAGGCGGCGACACCGAGAGCACCCTGCTTAACTGCGACCTGCTGATAATTGACGACCTTGGCAGCGAATTCCGCACAAGCTACACCGAGAGCGTGCTTTACAATCTTTTAAACACACGCCTTGAAAACGGCAGGCCTACGATAGTTTCAACAAACATCACCCTTGATGCCCTTAAAGGGCGCTACAACGAGCGCATATCATCACGCATATGCGGCGTGTTCCTGCCAATACGATTCAACGGCGAGGACGTAAGGCTTAAGTTGCAGGGTGAGGGAATCTATAAATAATGAAAAACAACATAATCAAGAAAAACGGAAAATACACCTGCACCAAGTTCAAACAATGCGGTGGGTGCAGTTATGATTTTGATTACTTAGAGCAGATACAAAGAAAGCAGAGTATCGCTTCGGCAAGGCTCTCACGTTTTGGCAAGGTTAAGGACATTATCGCTATGGACGAGCCATACCGCTACCGCTGCAAGGTGTCGAGAGTATACCGTGCGGCAAAGAACGGGCGGCTGATAGCTGGGGTCTTCAAGTCAAAGAGCCGCACGAGCGTGCCTGCCCCCGACTGTATGCTCGAAGACAAGCGCCTGTGCGAGATAGCATGGGGGCTTGGTGATATATTTACGAAATACCGCATAGCGCCCTATGATTTTGATACTAAAAAAGGCGTGCTCAAGCACGTAATGCTCAGAAAAGGCCATAGGACAGGGCAGATTCTCCTGTGCATAGTAACAGCACAGGCTATAAAGAACGCAAAAGGCCTTACATCGGCTATAACAGAGAGATTCCCCGACATAACGACTATTGCAGAGAACATCTCACCACGCTCAGCACCCATGCTTATGGGCAGGCAGGAGACAGTGCTTTACGGCAAGGGCTATATAGAAGACGATATCTTAGGCCTGCGTTTCAGGATAAGCTCGACAAGCTTTATGCAGGTAAACCCCACGCAGAGCGAGCGGCTCTACTCGGCGGCACGTGATATGTTAGGGGAGAGTACACAGTCTATAATGGACGCCTACTGCGGCACGGGAACTATAGGCCTTATCTGCGCAGGTAATGCCAAAAAGCTCACAGGCGTTGAGCTAACCCCCGCAGCGGTCGAGGACGCACAGCGCAACGCCAAGGAAAACGGCGTTGACAACGCAGAGTTTATATGCGCCGATGCGGCAAAGTATATGAAGCAGCTCTCTGACAATGGCGGCACGCTTGATGTCTTGATAGTTGACCCGCCCAGAGCAGGCCTTGACAGAGTGTTTATCGAGGCGATAGACAGACTGAGACCCAAGCAGATAATATACATCTCGTGCAGCCTTGACAGCCTTGCAAGAGACCTCTCATTTATCAGAAAGCTCGGCTACAAGGCCGAGGAGATACAGCCCGTTGATATGTTCCCGCATACAAGGCATATTGAGTTTGTGGTGAAAATTAGCAGTATTGCGTAGGAGGGCTTTTTATGAGAAGTATAAGAGAACAGGCTTCGGCTGTTTTAGACGGCATAATAGCAGGCGAGATAAACGGCTTCGGCGGCGAGAGAAAGACCTTCACCCCCGAAGGAATGATAAACGCAGGGTATTCTTTTAACTACGAGATAAGCCTGCCTATGTGGCAGGGCGAAGTCAAGATACTTGATATCATATCGCCCGACAATCAGCCTGAGAGCCATATAGAGAGCCACAGAGAAGAGATACTTGATATAATAGACTTTATTGCCGCATCAAAGCAAAAGGCCGCAGACGCCATAGCAAAAGAGCATGATGACGACGAGGAAAGTGCAAAAGAGGTAGTTCGCATAGAGCTTGATTTTACCGAGGAGAAGCCCATCTACAGCTTCTACGTTCCCTCGAAGTATGATTTTTGCTATCATGTCTTCATCAACGGTGATATGACACTTGATGCAGGGCAGATAAGCTGACGCATTGAAAACAGGAGGAATAAAAATGTTAGACATAAACACCCCCGCCCCCGACTTTACATTATGCGACCAGAACGGTGTCACGCATACGCTGTCGCAGTACAGGGGCAAAAAGGTCATACTCTACTTCTACCCCAAGGACAACACCTCGGGCTGCACTAAGCAGGCCTGCGGCTTTGCCGAGAGATACCCGCAGTTTTCGGAAAAAGGCGCTGTTATCTTAGGTGTGAGCAAGGATAGCGTTGCTTCTCATAAGAAGTTTGAGGAAAAATACGGCCTGCCATTTACCCTGCTTTCCGACCCCGAGCATAAGGTACTTGAAATGTACGGCGCATGGGGCGAGAAAAAGACCGCAGGCAAGGTGAGCATGGGCACTATCCGCACGACTTATCTTATTGACGAGCAGGGGATAATAGTCCGTGCGCAGACTAAGGTAAAGGCGGCAGATGACCCGCAGAACCTGCTTGAAGCGCTGGCTTAGGCGAATTGCTTGCCTTGCTCTCACAGTAAGCCTTGTGGGCTGCTCTGATTCGAACAGTAAGCCCGACAGTCAGACAGACAGTCAGCCTGTAAGCGTGACGGTCAAGAGTATCAGAGAGCAGGCGGTGGATGAATATCTTGCACTTATAAAAAGTACAGATTATTGTACTCACGCACTTGGCGAGATAGACGGATATAAGTACACCAACTCCCTTGATGCGCTGTGGTACAGCTATGAGAGGGGAGCAAGGCTCTTTGAAGCGGATATACACCTGACATCTGACGGCAGGGCGGTGCTGGTACACGGCTTTGAAAAAAACGACTACTTAAAGCGCATAGGCGCTCAGTATTATCCTGACGAGTACGAAAAAGAGGACAAAGCATATATCCCCACGCATGATGAGTTTATGAGCTGGCGCATACAGGGGCGCTATCAGCCGCTTGATTTTGAGATGCTTGCAGACTTTATCAGAGCGCACCCCGACACCCACGTTCTTGCAGACGTCTGGTCGCAGGACTTCGAGGGCACAAAGGCCGTCTACACCGCCATGTGCGAGGCTTGCGGTTACGATGAGGCGGTGCTTTGCCGCATAATCGCAGGCGGACACACGCAGGAGATGATAAGGGCTGTCAAGGAGGTCTACGATTTCCCGATACTGAATCTCTATTTCTCTGACGAGATGATAGACGATACTTTCACGCAGGAGGATTTTATCACCTACTGCAAGTCGCAGGGCATACAGTCATTCAGCTGCGCCGACAGCTACTGCACAGCCGAGCGCTTAGCGGGCTTTGAGGGTAGCGGCCTTATAAGCTACGTTTTCACGGTAGATGACCCCGAGCGTGCGAGAGTTCTCAAAACCCTCGGAGTTGACATTGTAGGCAGTGATGTTTTAAGATAACAGCCGCACAGATTGATATTTGGTTTGACACCGATAACTATTTATGATATAATTATTATTTAAGATGATATATGCCCAAGCGGGCATTTTGCATATGCAAAAAAACAGCCGGAGGATTATTTATGAACGAGAAAATTAACGCACTGATAGGCAACATAGAGCGTGTCATAGTAGGCAAGAGAGAGGTCATTGTAAAGGTGGTCTCGGCTATGCTCTGCGGGGGGCATATTCTAATAGAGGATGTACCCGGTGTGGGCAAGACACAGCTTGTGAGCGCCCTTGCAAAGAGCGTAAACGGCCGCTACAACCGCATACAGCTTACCCCTGACATCATGCCGTCAGACATCGTGGGCTTTTCTATGGTTGACCAGCAGACCCACGAGCTTGTCTACAAAGAGGGTGCGGCTATGTGCAACTTCCTGCTGGCAGACGAGATAAACAGAGCAAGAACATCGCCAAAGACTCAGTCTGCTCTTTTGGAGGTAATGGAGGAGCACCAGATATCTATCGACGGCACCACCTACAAGCTGCCCGAGCCTTTTATGACGCTGGCGACGCAAAACCCCGTCGAGACATACGGCACCTACCACCTGCCAGAAGCGCAGATGGACAGATTTATAATGAAGATATCAATAGGCTACCCCGACCCTGCGCAGGAGCTTGAGATAGTATCCCACGCAGAGGCAGGAATGAATGCGGCGAAGATAGAAGCCGTTATGGACACATCTGACGTTATGGCGCTGACCGAGGCCGCAGCTAAGATATACGTTGCCGACCCCGTAAGGCAGTATGTGGTGAATATCGTAAACGCCACACGAAACAGCCCGCTTATCCGTCTTGGCGTTTCACCGAGAGGAAGTATAGCGCTTATCAAGGCGGCAAAGGCCTTTGCGTTCACCTTAGGGCGTGAGTTCGTCACCCCCGACGATGTAAGGTATCTTGCCAAAGACTGCCTTGCTCACCGACTTATCCTCTCGCCCAAAGGCAAGAGCCAGTACCCCACCAACGAAGCAGCCCTCGAAGCCGTGCTTATGACGGTGGCGGCACCGAAATAATGCTTAACAATGCACAGTGCACAATGCACAATGCACAATTAAGGTGCGGCTTCGCCGCAAATTATCAACTAGCAATTAGCAATTGTGGAGTTGTGATTTATGCAAGTGCTGTGCCGCAGCTGTGCGGTCAAAACTGTGCATTGTGCATTGAAAAAAGGAAACTTTTTATGAAGAACATCATCGAATACCTCACCTGCGTGATACTTGCCTTTGTGTTCGCCTATTATTTGTACGGGCGGGGCGGGGTGCTTATCGCTACGGTGATGATAATGGGTGCGGTCATAAGTATCGCACTCGACCTATATGTGAAAAATAAAATAACCATATCCCTTGACGGGGCGAAGCTTTCCTATTTCAGCAAGGGTGATAAGGCGGAAATTGAGCTGACGGTTTCTAAGTCAACACGGCTTATCACACCTTTTATCGAACTTTTCATCTCGGCTTCCGACAATCTCGAACTTGCCGATGATGACCGCAGGATAAGGCTTGCACTTGTCAATCGGCGTTCCGAGACCGTGTCGAAAAAGCTTACCGCAGCAGGCTGCGGCGGCGGGCATATCGAGGTGAGCGAGGCGTATCTGTGTGACTTTCTGGGTTTTATGCGCTTAAAACTCCCTCTGCCAAAGGAGCGGCTTGAAGTGGGCATACTGCCCGATATTGTGGAGATAGTGCCCGACAGAGAGCTTTTAAAGTCAGCCGTAGACACCAACGCCGAGGACGATGACGAGGAAAAGGAATCGGCTGCCACGACATACACCTTTAACGGCACGGCAGGCTACGAGCACCGCCAGTATATCGCAGGCGACCCCTTGAAAAAGGTCAACTGGAAGCTTTCGTCAAAGAGGGGAGAGCTGCTTGTGCGGCTCGATGAGCAGCTTGTGTCGTCAAGCAGGGTGTTTTTGCTCGATATCTGCGAGCCGAGCTTTGGGTACAAGGCAAGAGACAGGATAATCCAGGGCTGCTTTGCAGTAGCGCTGTCGGTAATGCGCTCGGGCTATGAGTGCGAGCTGTTTTTCTACGACGGCGAGCCTGTTCATTTAAAACTCACCCCGCAGGACGACCCGCAGCACTTGCAGACGCTTATGTCACGAGCCTGCGCCGTGCCAAAGGGCAGCGAGCGCATACCTGCCGAGGTCTTTTCAGACGGCAGGGGAGCGACAGTCTTCACCGACGAGCGCAGACCTGAGTTTTTCCTAAACACCGCCGCCCTCGTCCCCGAAAACGGAGTATGCTTCATTACCTACTCCCTCCAGGCACCGCTCACAAGCAATATGTGGGGCATAGATGATGAGCTGGAGTTCAGGCGAATGTAGCGCTGTTACCTAATAAATTGCCTTTTACCTAACAAACTACGAGATCGTTATAAGAAACAACCCCTAAAGGAGAAACCCATGTCCCGAATAGCAGAATACTTCAAAAACAGAATATGCCTGTGGCTGCTGCCGCTGCTGCTTATCGGGGCGGTGGGGTCGGTGCTTATCGACTGCTATGCGCATGGGGGCGGGCTGCTTTTAAAGGCGGCGTTCCTTTTCTATGCGCTGGCGGCCTTTGTGCTGTTTGACAGGCTGCATAAGTGGCGCATACTGGGCGGCATACTCTATACCGTGCTGCTGCTTTTAGCCCTTGCTTTTACTGCGAGAATGGTATTCTCTGCCGAATACACGGGGCAGGTGACAGTCAGCTTCCAGCAATGGTTTTACGGCATCGGCGTTAGTGACGATACCGAGGCTACAGCCTATATGGTGGCGCTGTTTATCGGCGGCGGCTTTTTTATCGACTCGGTAATGTATTACTTTACTCAGATACAGTATAGGGCACTCGGCACCCTGCTGATTATATTCATTCCATTTGTTATCTATGCCAAGCGTGATGATGTCATAAGCGATCTGAACGTCACTATGATAATCACCCTTTTCCTGGCTATCATCGTTCATAACCGCCTGTTCCTTGACCGTGACGGCGGCAAGGGTACGCTTGTCAATACCGCTTACATTATGAGCATAGCGCTCTTTGTGTCGGTAACGGGTGCGCTTGCTGTGATGTTCCCCGATTTTTCAAAGCCCTCAAAGCTTGAAAAGGACTCGTCGTTTTTAAACTTTGCAGGCATCAACGGCGGCGGAACTTCCAAACTCGATAACTCCGACAGCTCAACTCACTTCCACGGCGTGCAGTATACAAACGAGCCGCTTTTCTACCTCTACCCCGAGGATATGAAAGCGCTTGAAAAGCCTATATACCTGCGCCGCCGTTCAATGAACGCCTACGACTCAAAGCGCCTTGACTGGTACGTTTCCCGCGACCTTAAAGACGAGATGACAAACGGCGTTTACGGCACACTTGAGGTTGCGTTCCCAAGCCTTTATGCGGCTTTGCGTGATAAGGGGCTAAACGGCGAGCTTAGTGTTGACAAAGCGCTCTTTGAGAAAGACTATAAGGAGAACGTCTACAGCTTCGAGCTTGAATTTGAAGAAAACGTCGGATCTGTGCCATATGTTCCTGCGCCGCTATATTCCTACGCCGAATATGATGACGGGCAGCAGGTGCCTATGGGCTTGTCTGATATGTTCTATGTATACGAAAACACAGACGCCAAAAACATAGGCAGGATAACTATTACCGCCATAAACTGCGCTTCGCAGGCAAAGGAATTCGCATCGGCCGCAGGAGGGCTTTATAAGGAATTCGGAAGAGCCACAGACCGAGCCCTGAATGTAGTCAGCAATATGGCTGACAGGGGCGAGAGCGTCTTTAATAATGGCAAGGCAAAGAAAGGCTATGAGTTTGAAGCCTTTATGGCGGATTATTACGAGAGCTACTACCGCCTTGTGAGAGAGCATTATTTCTTCTCGCCAAACTATCTCAAAGAAACAGGGCTCAAAGACTACGACAAGATTAAAGACCTTGCCGACGAGATATGCAAAGACTGCGAGTCAGACTACCAAAAGGCCAAGGCGATAGAGCAGTATTTCACAAACGAGGGCTTTGAGTATGACCTTGAATATATCCCTGAGGACGAGAGCGTTTCCTATTTTCTCTTTGAGAGCAAGCGCGGCATATGCATAGACTTTGCCTCTGCCATGGGCGTTATGATGATAATGGAGGGCGTTCCCGTGAGGTATGTCGAGGGCTTTGTGGCCTTTGAGCGTGACCCCGAAGACAGCTCACGAATAGTAGTTCGTGATTCCCACGCCCACGCATTCATCGAAGCGTTTATCCCTTACGTCGGGTGGATGACCTTTGACCCCACAGTTGAGGGCTATATGCGTGAGGGGGCTGTTGCCGAGGAAGAGGCGGGCAGCGGAATGCTCACCGTGATACTTGCATATCTTGGCAGGATTCTCCTTGTTATGGGCGTGATTTTCGTGCTCATATTCATCATACTCTTTGACAGGATATGGGAGATAATGTTCAGAGCGTCGATGCGCTTCTATCAGCCAGATAAAAAGCTCACACGGCTCTATAACCACATCTTCAAACTACTCGAATACGAGGACAAGACCGACCTTGAGCCCTACACCGCACGGCTCTTAAACGACTATCTGCGCCAAAAGACAGGCAGCAGCCTGCCTGCCGTGACCGACCTCTTCGAGCAGCACCGTTTCGGCGGCATAGAGGTGAGCGAGGAACAGTTTAATGCTGCATATGAAGCCTATAAGGCGCTGTATCCGAAGATAAGGAAGAAAGGCGGCACAGGGCAGTTAACAGTTAATGGTTAACAGTTAACAGTTAAGGTGCGCCCTTTGGGCGCAATAGGATTTAACTTTGTTGAATCTACCCATATCGGCCTTGTGTGCAAGCGCTATCGGCTAATGAAAAGAAATGCAAAACATAGGTATTAATAGCAAGACCCCGAGAAACTCAAAAATCCTCGGGGTCTTATCATTTTTAGATCCGTCGCCCGCAAGGGCGACACCTTAACTGTTACTTGTATCCTGTTAACTGTTTAGTCTTCCAGCTTGCTCTCCAATCTTGGTGAGTAGGTGTTGCGGAACTCCTCATACCTGCCCTCGTCAATGGCGGCTCTTATCTTCTCGGTAAGGGTGTTGTAGAAATAGAGATTGTGCATTACCGCAAGCCTGCCGCCGAGCTGCTCGCCCGACTTGAAAAGGTGCCTTACATAGGCTCGTGAGAAGTTGCGGCAGACGGGGCAGTCGCACTCGGTGTCTATGGGTCGGGGGTCGGTCTCATAGCGCTTGTTGGCTACGTGCATAATGCCGTTCCAGGTGAACAGCGTGCCGTGGCGTGCGTTGCGTGAGGGCATTACGCAGTCAAAGAAATCTATGCCACGATACACCGCCTCAATGATGTTGGACGGCGTGCCCACACCCATTAAGTACCTCGGCTTGTCCTTAGGCATAAACGGCTCTACCTGCTCGATGACGTGATACATCACATCAGTAGGCTCGCCGACTGCAAGGCCGCCTATGGCAAAGCCTGCGCAGTAGTCAAGCTCACGGATAGTCTTCATATGCTCGATTCTCAGGTCATCATAGGTGCAGCCCTGATTTATGCCGAAAAGCAGCTGCTGCCTGTTTATTGTGCTTTCAAGTGAGTTTAAGCGCTTCATTTCCTCGATGCAGCGGTTAAGCCAGCGTGTGGTGCGCTCGCAGCTTTGCTTTGAGTAAGAATGCTCCGCTGGGTTTTCAACGCACTCGTCAAATGCCATAGCGATAGTTGAAGCAAGGTGCGACTGTATCTGCATACTCTCCTCAGGCCCCATGAATATCTTGCGCCCGTCAACGTGAGAGTTGAAGTAAACGCCCTCTTCTTTTATCTTGCGAAGTTTAGCAAGCGAGAATACCTGAAACCCGCCGCTGTCGGTGAGTATGGGCTTATGCCAGTTCATAAACTTGTGCAGCCCGCCCATTTTGTAAACGACCTCGTCGCCCGGGCGAACGTGCAGGTGGTAGGTGTTGCAAAGCTCAACCTGTGTTTTCAAGTCATTTGCAAGGTCAAGTGACGACACACCGCCCTTGATAGCCGCAGATGTGCCCACGTTCATAAACACAGGTGTCTGTATAGTGCCGTGAACTGTTTCAAATTCTCCACGCCTTGCAGCGCCGTCTTGTTTTAGTAGTCTGAACATATTGTCTCCTTTTTTCAATGCATGGTTTTTCTATCAGATTAATCATTGCTTATCTGAGATAAAATAGTATTGTATCTTTTCTTATTGTATATGGTGTATTCCATATACTTTGTAAACTCATCGTTTTCCACAATGAATTTTATCCTGCTTTTCTCATTATCTGTTTCGATCTTATTTACTTTAAACTTTTGCCCAAGATGAGTAACAAGTATACTATTCTCGCTGTCATATACCGAATGGCTCAAAGCAATAAACAAAATGAATACAGCCAGCGATATCGACACATATAACAGGATAATGTTTTTGGGGTAGAATATCAGCCATAAAGTTTCAACGAATAAAACAGAAAGAATATGAGTGAAGCGTTTGTTATCAAAAGAAAGCTTAACAGAAAAACTGATGTTGAAATCTTTAAGTGCTATGAGTTTTTTTATTGCTATGAATAAATTCAATAGTAGTACTATAATCAGTATTATCATTGTTGTTTTCCCTTTTATTGGGTCAATGTTTGCTTATGCATTAACCGATGTCATACATCGGCATTGTGTCTTTATCACGGTATTCGTGCTTTTCGTAGTAGCCCATAAGACCGCCCTTTTCGCTTCTTAGAGCCACCATGTAGACGTCCTTGTTTTCCTTTTCGTTGTAGAATGTGTGGACGATGTTGTTGCCGTTTGAGAGCAAAAACCAGTCAAGCACCTTGTCTATCAACTCACGTGAACGCTCGTTGTGGCAGTCGAGCAGGCTTTTGCCGATAAGATCAGCCCCGCCCCATCTTGAATACTTTTCTATTGCGGCAGGGTTCATATATATAATTTCGTGGCTCAGGTCGCATACGACGATAGGCGCACGGTCTGCTTCAAGTATTGCCTTGTAAAAGGGGAGTAGCTTAAGCTGCTTTTGCTCTTCTTCTTTTTTGGCTTCCTCTTGCTCTGCACGCTGCCTTTCGTGCTCGTCCATTAAGTCTGCGCGCCTTTTGGCATCAGCCCAGGGGGCTATCTCATTGTACCGCTCGTCAAAAACCATATAATAGGGCGGCGTGTAGTAATCATCATCAGCCTCAAACAGAATGCGCCCGCTACTTATGCAGTCGTTGTTCTTCTTGCCGTCTGTATCGTCAGGGTCAAGGTCTTCATAGATGTCTTTGGTTATCTCATATAGCTGATAAAAGCCCCGCGAGCCGCGCTCGGCGGTGAAAGTAAAGGTCTTTTCGTCATAACAGGCCTTCCAGCCGTTGCCTTTTTTAAATTGCATAGCGATTTCTCCTTTTGGCAAAAATATCCCACATGGAATATTCGTTATTTGTAGGTTATTTCCTCCTTACGGGCGGGTCTTAGGGTACAGTCGGTCAAACCGACCACATATCCCGATGCCTGCATACCCTCGGGAACTTCATCAAAGCCCTCTGCTCTCTCTATCGGGAAAAGCTCTCCCGACACGGGGAGGAGCAGCCTTGGTCTGTCCTTGTCAGGCTCGTATCTCTGGCAGAGCAGCCTTATGTCGGTGACAACACCCTCGATCACCGAAAAATCGGGCTTATACTCGCTGTGAGCCTCGTAGCAGTAATCGACAAAGCTAAGATCGACGGCCGTAAATAGTCCGTTGTTCGGACGGACTACCCATTTGATCTTATCTCCCGCCGCAAAGGGGGTGCCGCAGCATTCGAGCTGCCAACTGTCATAAAAAACGGTATAATGCCTCATTTTGTATCCTCATACTATCATCATACTGTCACCAAACGAGAAAAATCTGTACTTTTTCTCAACTGCTGTCTTGTATGCGTTCATTGTGTTGTCGTAGCCGAGGAACGCCGAGACGAGCATTATCAGCGTGCTCTCGGGCAGGTGGAAATTGGTGATAAGCCCGTCAAGCACCTTGAACTCATAGCCCGGGTAGATGAATATGTCGGTGTAGCCCTCACACTCTTTTATCTGTCCAAAAAATGTCGCTACACTTTCTAATGTGCGGCAGCTTGTCGTGCCTACTGCGATAACACGCCCGCCCTCGGCCTTGGTCTTGTTTATAAGGTCAGCGGTGCGCTTTGGCAGCTCGTAGTGCTCACGGTGCATCTTGTGGTCGAGTACCCTGTCTTCCTTGACGGGGCGGAATGTGCCAAGCCCGACGTGAAGCGTCACGTAGGCTATGTTTATGCCCATATCTTCAAGCTCCTGCATCTGCTCTTTGGTAAAGTGCAGCCCCGCAGTCGGTGCGGCAGAGGAGCCCAGCTCGTTTGAGTAGACGGTCTGATAGCGCTCCTTGTCCTTGAGCTTTTCGGTGATGTAGGGCGGCAGGGGCATCTGGCCTATTTTGTCAAGGGTCGCAAAGAAGCTGCCCTTTTCGCACTCAAACTGTGCTATGCGGTTGCCGTCTTCGAGCACATCTGTGATGACCGCCGAGAGTATGCCGCCGCCGAAAACAAAGCGTGTGCCGACTTTGGCTTTCTTGCCCGGGCGGCAGAGTATCTCCCACTCATTCTCGCCCCTCTGCTCAACGAGCAGGAATTCGATGAAGCTGCCGTTGTCGGCCTTTTCGCCGTAGATACGTGCGGGCAGAACTCGTGAGTCGTTGACTACCAGCAGGTCGCCGGGGCGCAGGTAGTCTTTAAGGTTATAAAAGTGGTCGTGGGTGCATTCGCCCGTGACTCTGTCAACTTTGAGCAGTCGTGAAGCGTTTCTCGGCTCAATGGGCGTCTGTGCTATAAGCTCCTGCGGCAGGTCATAGTAAAAATCCGAGCGGAGCATATTGGTCGTGTCAAGCATTTTTGTATCAGTCCTTTTATTTGTAATCACACCGCTGCCGCCGAGGGGGAAACCCCTCCGTCACCAACGCCTTTGGCGTTGGCGCCACCTCCCCTTTCAGGGGAGGCTTGTTAGTGCGACAAGGGTATGCTATGGTTGTCTGTTAATGAAGAGTGATTCTTTGCTTTACTTTTTCATCTATTGTTTTGCACACCATATCAAAGCGCCTGTCTATATCTTCATTTGAAAACCGCAGCACTTCAATGCCGTAGCGCTCGATAGCTTCTGTGCGTGCTTTGTCATATTCGTATGCGTCATTTGCATAATGTTGCTTGCCGTCGAGCTCTATTACAAGCTTTGCCGCAGAACAGTAAAAATCCGCAATGAAACGCTCGATTACACGCTGACGGTAAAACTTTACCGAATAGTTTTGCAAAAAGTCATACCATAGGTGCTTTTCTTGCTTTGTCATATTCTTTCTGAGCTCACGGGCTCTTTCTTTGAGCTTGCTGCTGTAGCCCGTAAAAACTTTTTGGTGCTGCATATAATTCTCTCCTAAAGCAAAACTGAAAGTCAAAGCGAAATTAAAGCCTCCCCTGAAAGGGGAGGTGGCATCGCCACTCTGCGAGTGGTGATGACGGAGGGGTTTCCCTCGCATTGTGCACCTTGCACCTAATTATTTTTGAGGTTTAAAAATTTTTTCCCCTCACACTATTGACAATGTGAAGATAATCTGTTATGATAGATGTAACGGATAGAGGCGCAGTCACGAAGAGTAGCGTTCAATCAAAGCCCCCAAGGCTGAACGTGAAAGGCAAGACTGCCGAAGTAGAGGCCTTGGGAACACCTCTGCTGGACGACAGTTCAATAGGCTGTCGGCTGTCATCATTATGTATGATGGAGTGCTGCCGCAAAAAGTGTGACATTTCAAATAATGCATTTGATGACCGACTATTCGCAGTCGGTTTATTTTTTTAGGCGGCTCACGCCGTCTTGCACTAAAAACTTATTATAGCATATTATAGCTGTAAAGTCAAGTGCGCAAAGATTGTTTAGGCTTAGGGTATAGTGCGGGGATAGTTCTTGCATCTTACATCTGAGCAGGAAGGAGTTTTGAAAATGAAAAAGTATAAGGTGGGTATCATCGGCGCAACGGGTATGGTAGGTCAGAGATTTTCTCTGCTTCTTGATAAGCACCCGTGGTTTGACGTAGTTTGTCTTGCTGCATCTGCAAGAAGCGCAGGCAAAACCTACAAGGAAGTAGCAGCAAACAAGTGGAAGCTCAAAGACCCCATGCCTGAGTCAATGGCTGATATGGTTATCCTCAACGCTGAGGAAGATGTTGAGAAGATAGCTTCAATGGTTGATTTCTGCTTCTGCGCAGTTGATATGAAGAAAGACGAGATAAGAGCACTCGAGGAGAAGTATGCAAAGGCTGAGTGCCCTATCGTTTCAAATAACTCTGCTCACAGACATACTGACGATGTTCCTATGGTAATTCCGGAGATAAACCCCGACCATATCGAGATAATCGCAGCACAGAGAAAGCGCCTTGGCACTAAGAGAGGCTTTATCGCAGTTAAGTCCAACTGCTCGCTCCAGAGCTATGTGCCTGCACTTGCTCCTCTTCACGAGAAGTTCAAGGTAACTAAGGCACTTGCCTGCACTTATCAGGCTATCTCGGGTGCCGGCAGAACTTTCGAGACTTGGCCTGAGATACTCGATAACGTTATCCCCTACATCGGCGGCGAGGAAGAGAAGAGCGAGCAGGAGCCTATGAAGATATGGGGTCACATCGAGGGCGACAAGATAGTTGACGCAACCGAGCCCTCTATCACGGCACAGTGCTTAAGAGTTCCCGTTTCCGACGGCCACACAGCTGCTGTATTTGCAAGCTTTGAGAAGAAGCCCACTAAGGAAGAGATCCTCCAGTGCTGGAAGGAGTTTGCAGGCGTTCCTCAGGAGCTCCAGCTTCCCTCTGCTCCCAAGCAGTTCCTTAACTACTTCGAGGAGAACGACAGACCGCAGGCAAGACTTGACCGCAACCTTGAGGGCGGCATGGCTGTATCTATCGGCAGACTCAGAGAAGACAAACAGTATGACTACAAGTTCGTATGCCTCTCACACAACACCTTAAGAGGTGCAGCAGGCGGCGCAGTTCTTCTCGCAGAGCTTTTAGCTGCTAAGGGCTACTTTGATTAATGCATAATTAAGGTGTGCGCCTTTGGCGCACGGATTTAAATAATTGCTTTTTGGAAGTCAACACATATCCGAAGGGGTTTGTTGACGCTGGTGTCAGCAAAGCTGACACCGAAAGCCCCCAATATCCTCCCCGCAGAGGAGGTTCCTGCGAAGCAGGCAGAGGGGTCACTATATAAGGAGGTAATCCGATGAAAAAGACCATTTTCACAGGTGCGGGCGTAGCTATCGTCACACCTATGTTTGCAGACGGCTCCATTAACTATGATGAGCTGGGCAGACTTATCGAATTTCAGATAGAAAACGGTACAGACGCTATCATCATCTGCGGAACAACAGGTGAGAGCGCAACTATGACCGAGGAAGAGCACGTAGAGTGCATAAAGTACGCTATAGAGAAGACAGCAGGCAGAGTTCCTGTTATCGCAGGCACAGGCTCTAATGACACAGCTTTCGCAGTAAAGCTCTCAAAGGAAGCAGAGGCTCTCGGTGCTGATGCTCTGCTGCTCGTTACACCCTACTATAACAAGGCTTCACAGCAGGGTCTTATAATCCACTATACAACAATTGCCAAGGCTGTGAATATCCCGATAATCCTTTACAACGTTCCTTCAAGAACAGGCGTTAATATCCAGCCTGAAACACTTAAGGAGCTTGCAAAGATAGACAACATCGTGGCAGTTAAGGAAGCAAGCGGCAACATCTCTCAGATAGCCCGTGTTGCAGCCCTCTGCGGCGATGAGCTCGACATCTATTCGGGCAACGACGACCAGATAGTTCCTATCATGGCTATCGGCGGCAAGGGTGTAATATCCGTTCTCTCAAACGTTATGCCCTTTGAGACACACGAAATAGCTGCTCTGTGCTTAGAAAACAAGTTCCCCGAAGCACAGGCTAAGATGAACAAGGTGCTTGAGTTTGCTAACTCAAACGGCCTGTTCTGCGACGTGAACCCCATACCTGTCAAGGAAGCTCTCAATATTATGGGCTTCAAGGCAGGCGAGTGCAGACTGCCCCTCACAAAGATGAGCGAGGACAAGATCGCAAAGCTTACAGCCAAGATGAACGAGCTGGGGCTTGTAGGGAAGATTAAATAAAACAAAGGGGCGGTGTTTTGCCGCCCTTTTTTGCAAATAGCATTTAAAAGAAAGGACGTATACATATGACTAACGTAGTTATTAGCGGTGCCTGCGGAAAAATGGGCAGAGTCATCGCAGATATATGCGCAAACCGTGATGATGTGAACGTCATCGCAGGCGTTGATGTAATGGGGGAGAGCTACAGCGATTTCCCCGTTGTTAAGACCTACACCGAGCTTAAGAGCAAGCCCGATGTTATCATCGACTTTTCAAACCCCGCAGCGCTTGACAGCCTGCTCGACTACTGCAAGGCATTCTCTGTGCCCGTAGTTATCGCAACAACAGGCTACAGCAAGGAGCAGATCGAGAAGATAAACGAAGCGGCGGCAGTTATCCCCGTGTTCTTTACATTCAACCTCTCGCTGGGCATCAATCTGCTTGCACAGCTTGCAAAGAAAGCCGTAAGCGTGCTTGGCGAGCAGTTTGACATCGAGATAATCGAGAAGCACCACAACCAGAAGATAGACGCTCCCTCGGGAACAGCTATTATGCTTGCAAACGCTATCAACGAAGAGGCAAACGACCGCTATGAGCTTACTTACGATCGCCACTCGGTAAGGGCTAAGAGAAAGCCGCAGGAGATAGGTATGCACGCAGTTCGTGGCGGCACTATCGTTGGCGAGCACGAGATACTTTTCGCAGGGCGTGATGAGGTGATAAGCCTTAAGCACGAAGCCCACTCAAAGAGCGTTTTCGCAGTCGGCTCGGTAAACGCCGCAGTTTTCCTCGCAGGAAAGAATGCGGGTATGTACGATATGGGAGATATGCTCGCTTAAAAGCGACAGGTGACAGGTAACAGGTGAGGTGTCTTGATTTATCCGCAGGCGGATAAATCGCAAGTTTAGCTGCGCAAAATATTGCGCTGCGCAGGACGGATTTAAAATAATTGACCCCGAGATTTTTTCGTTTCTCGGGGTCTTATCATTTTTAAATCCGTCGACCTCTAGGGCGACACCTTAACTGTTAACCGTTTACTATTAACTGCTCAGTATTCTCTCGAAAACGTCGACGTATCAATGGATATGCCGAAAGCGCTGAGGTATGCATCGTAGAGCTTGCTGTAATCTACCTGTATGTCGGAATAATCGTATTCCTGATCTGTTTCCTCTTCAATCATGTTGTCGCCTGCGTAGGTCATAGCTATTCCGCCGTAGTAGTAGCCGTCGCCCACAAAGCCCTGTATGCCTGCGCAGTCGCAGACACCGCCGCCGATCTGGTAGCCTATCTCATTTAAAAGCGTGTTGAAGTATGCAGCCGTTCCCTCGTTCTTTTTCTGTGCGTCGGTGAGCTTTAGCTTAAAGAAGCAGTAGGTCTTTTTGTCATTCAGAGCCTTGCTGAAAAGCTTGGCTGTGTCGTAGAATGAATCCACCTTCGTTGCGTTCATTGCCGCAAAGCTGTATTTAACGCTTGTCGCCGCAGGAAACTCATCGTGATCCCACGGGTAGCCTGCAGATTCTTTGGCTTCGTCAGTTACATTGAATGCTGCGTATGCAGGGGTGGTCGTGCCGTTGTCGAATGTTACGTCAACGTGATACCAGTCGCCCTCTATCTTGACAAGATTCCATGCGTGTTCGCCACTCTCGGTGGAGTGGATTATCTTGCAGTCAATGCCAAGCATATCCATAAACAGCTTGAACGTTGTGGCGTTGCCCACGCATATCGCCGTGTGGTCGTGAAGCACGCCGTAGGGTGTGTGGCTGTAGTCAGCTGTGTGAGGAATTGCTGCAAGGTTGCCCTCGTCGTAGTGAGAATAGCTGAACACCACATCGTATATGGCCTTTTCCTTTTCGTAGTCGGTCATCTTGTCCTTGATGTTCTCTTTTATTATCTTGGTGGCTTCCTCTAAGATGAACTTGTCCTTTTCATCGGTGAGCTTTGATGAGTCGCCCGTCTTGTAGGCTTCAACTACTTCTGTGTCATCATATAACTGGTGAACTTCACCGCTGAACGCCCCGATAACACCCTCAACATCGTAATCATCGGAAAACACGCTCGACGTACCGTCTGTGCCGAGCATTTTGTTGAATATCTCTTCTGTGCGTTCAAGCTTTTTGCTCTGCTCGTCAATTATCTTCTGCTGCTCGTCTATGCGCTTTAAAAGTTCAATGTTCTGCTCGTTCTCATCGGCCGCTGCTTGTGACGAGCTGTCGCCCTCGGAAGAGGTGTCGGCTTTTGAGCAGCCCGCAAATGCCGCTGTCATAGCAAGGCATAACATAAATACCAATAGCTTTTTCATTGTTGCTTATCCCCTTAATAATATCGTCTTGTAAAACAAGACATCTCGGTCATGCATTTTTCTCAAACGCCTTCTGTATGTCATCTGCATTGTCAGCTATCACAAGAATGCTGAACCCGCCTGCTTCAAAGACCTCGGCGTTCTCTATCTTGGGCAGCTCTTCGGGCTTGTAGCCCTCAAAGTCACGGTGGCGCATATCACGGCGCTGTTCGAGAATCTTGGTAAGCTCGCCCTGCTTTGCGGGGTCTGCGGCCTTTAAGACAGATATCTCGTCTGCGTTGCCGCCTGTTGATGCATAGCTGATAGCCCCGTCTGCAAGGTCATCTGGCATAGTGCCGAAATATAGCTTCTTGCAGAATTTATCAAAGCCGTGATCTGATGTGTCGCCCTTTTCGGTGGTGGCGTCGATCAGGTCGTCGGGGGCTTCGGCGAGAGTTTTTTCAATCAGTTCCTTTGCCTTAAGCTCTGCCTGCGTTTCGCTTTCGCTGCCGCTGTCGGCTGTGGCTGATGATGCGGTTGATGATGCCGATGACGAGCTGCTTTCGGTGCTGCCGCAGGAGGTGAAC
This sequence comes from uncultured Ruminococcus sp., assembly GCA_902787365.1. Lineage (GTDB taxonomy): Bacteria > Bacillota > Clostridia > Oscillospirales > Ruminococcaceae > NK3A76. The sequence continues at coordinate 24,075 of CADAGC010000055.1, forward strand.
GCCGCTGCCGCACACGCCGCCGTACACAGCACGCATATGGCTTTTAGAATGTGTGTTATCATAGTTGTCTCCTTTTGATGTAAGAGGTAAACCCCTTGCCATTAAAATGTTTATATCTGTAAAATTTATTATAGCACTTTTGGAAGAATAAAGCAATGTCAAAAATGTAACAAATATTAACAATTTCAAATCAAATTTTCGTCTTTCTTACAGGTGAACCCTCCGTCCCCTTTCAGGGGAGGCATATTAATATGGATTATTCTCACTTAGAGCATAGAGTTAAAAGGGTAAGTGCTTATTGTTTACAATATATTCACAAAGTCACCTATCAATGTTCACCCTATAATGTTATCATTAGTAAAGTGATTTTTAGACAAGTGTAAAAAAGAAATACACTTGTCAAAAAATGCAGTTAAATAAAGAATTATAAGCAAGAGATATAATGCGTAAGAGGGGATTTCCCCAAAGACAGGAGAACATATGCAGATAGGTGATTTTTACAAGCAGTTTGTCGAGGAAGGCTTTGACGAGAACGGTATAATAAACAAGTTCGAGCTTCATCTTCCCGACAGCTTCAATTTTGGCTATGACGTTATAGACAAAATGGCCGAGCTTTACCCCGATAAGACGGCACTTTACTGGATAAACGAAAACGGCGAGGAGAGAAAGTTCACACTTAGCGACCTCAGCCGTATGTCAAACAAGACCGCCAATATGCTCATAGCTCACGGCGTTAAAAAGGGCGATGCGGTAATGGCGGTGTTAAAGCGCCACTATGAGTTCTGGTTTTTAGCCTATGCCCTTGATAAGATAGGGGCTATACTCATTCCCGCAACATCACAGCTTATGAAAAAAGACTACGTTTACCGCTTTAAGGCGGCAGACGTAA
>CADAGC010000056.1 GCA_902787365.1 uncultured Ruminococcus sp.
TTTGCCTTTGCCGCCTTTTGCGCTGTTATTGTTCTTTTTGGCAGGCTGCTTTTCTTCTTTGGGCTCTTCCAGCTTTTGCTCATCTTCGGCAGGCTCTTCCTTTTCCTCTTTAACCTCTTCTTTATCGGCGCTTTCATCAGCATCTTTGTCATCAGCCGACTCATCTTCATCAACATCATCACCGAGAATAGATGTATACTCCGGGTCTTCCTTATCGCTCTTATCCTTTTCTATAGCATCTTTCTCTTTAGCCTTAGCGCCCTTGCCGAATTTCTCATCATACTCTTTTTCAAGCTCTATAAAGCTTTCGCCCTTATCCTTAGCTTCTCTTATCTTCTTTTTAAGCTCTTTCTTTTCCTTTTCGTTTTCTTCATAAGAGTCATAAGCCTTCAGCTGCATTTTTGAAAGCTCTGTCTGATAGAAGAACTTATAATCGCCGTCACGCTTAACCATGCTTCTGAAAATAATGATAAGTATAAGTGATGCAACAAAGCAAGCGCCTGCAAGAAGCTGCGATACCTTTATGTTCATAAGATAGAGGCTGTCTGTTCTTGTGCTCTCTATAAAGAATCTGCCAAGACCGTAAAGGCCTGTATACATCAAAAACAGCTCGCCGTCAAATTTACGCCTGTTAGAATATAGATGTATTATAACAAAGCAAAGCAGGCACCAGAGAGATTCATATAAGAAGCAGGGGTGAACGGGTGCAAAGCAGGAAACCTCCACGCCCGAGTTTGCGGCTATCGTTTCTCTGTTATCAGCAAGGAAATACATAGTGTTGTAGCTCATCATTCCCCAAGGAGCGTCGGTATTTGCGCCAAAGGCTTCCTGATTGAAGAAATTACCCCAGCGACCGACTGCCTGACCTATAAGGAAGCAGGGTGCAACAACGTCAAGCATAGCTGTTAGCTTAAGCTTTCTTATCTTAACGATTATACCGCCGACCAGTATAGCACCGATTATACCGCCGTATATTGCAAGGCCGCCGTCTCTGAACTTGAAAAAGTCCTTAAATGTAAGACCCGTGGTGTTAAAGGCTATATAATAAAACCTTGCACCGAGTATAGCACCAATAAGGCCGCCTATTACGCCGTCTGTAGCCCTATCAGGGTCTATGCCGAATTTTCTCATTCTCTTATAACCATATATCATCGCAAGAAGAATACCAAGAGCAATAAGGAAGCCATACCAGTATATGGTAAAATTCGTGCCCGGTATAGTAAACATCTTTCTGTCGATAGATATACCGTTTGTGAAGATATTATCGCCACCGAGATTCGGGAAATAGACATTGTCTTTATTCTCCCTTATCTTCTGCTGCATATCCTCGCTTACGTCCTGAGCTAAAATTGTCAGTAAATTCATTCAAATATGCCTCTTTTCAGTTAGTTTTGTATAATTGATACAGCAACACGCTTTGTATCAAAAAGAGTATCTATATTGTCCATAAGATCTTGTTCGGTAAGTTTGGCAAGAATATCGATCGTTTCAAAAAGATCGACCTTCATAAGACCAGCGCCCAAAAGATTATTCACACAGATCTCGGTGTTGTTGAACTCCCAAACAAGAGAGCCGTATGCCGATTTTTTAATGATCTCGAAACTTTCGCTGTCGATTCCTTCACGCTTTATGCGCTCGACCTCTTCTATGATCATATCACGCACCTTTAACGGGTCGTTGGATTCACCGTCAAATATGCAGGCAAAATAGCCCTCGCCGAAGAATACCTCACTCGAAAAAGCGTTATTGATAAGCCCCTGCTCATATAGCTTTTTATACAGAGGGCTTGCCGAATTCGAGATAAGCTGTATAAGCACATTCGCACACATATGCTTTTTCAGAAGATCATTACCCTTTGCGGGGTCGCACTTAAAACCGATATTGAATAACGGCGTGCCGACTGTAAAATTCTCGCATATTTCAGGCTGCGCGACCTCATACGGCTCATCAGGGAAGCTGACTTCAAGGCCTTTGTCGGTTGATTTCTTAAGGTGACTGTCACATACTGACAAAATATCTTCTTCATTGACATCGCCTGCAATAACAAGTATCATATTATGAAGATCATAAAAAGCATTATAGCATTTATAGAGAAGCTCGGCATTTATCTGCTGAATAGACTCAACAGTTCCTGCAATATCTATCTTTACAGGGTGTTTTGCATACATAGCCTTTAAAAGATTATAAAAGCATTGTCTTTCAAGGGAATCAGCACACATCTTTATCTCCTGCTCAATTATCCCCCTCTCCTTATCGACCGAAGCTTCGGTAAAGTAAGGGTCTTGAACAAAATCAAGCAGTATCGCAAGAGACTCAAGATAATTATCGGTGCAGCTAAATGTATAAACAGTCTGGTCAAAGGAAGTAAATGCATTACCGTTTGCGCCAGTCTTAGCATATAGTTCAAACACATCGCAGTCTTCATTTTCAAAGAGCTTATGCTCAAGATAATGGGCTATGCCCATAGGAACAGTAACAAAGTCATCATCTTCACTTGTCTTGAAGGTGGTATTGACCGAGCCGTATCTAGTTGCAAAAGCGGCATTAACAGTCGAAAAGCCCTCCATTTTCATGACATATATATCAAGCCCAGAAGAATGGTGAAATACTGTATACTCTGCGCCTATTTTATCATTTTTAAAAACAGTCTTTTCAATTTTCATTCGCCGCCTCCGTTTTATCTTCGGGTGAAACAACATATACAGTATCAAGCTTCATAGCCGCAGCTGCTTCGATTATCTGTTCTCTGGTAACGGTCATAAGCCTCTCACATATTTCTTCAGGAGAGCACATCTCGTTTCTTGTAAACTGTGTAAGATACCATGCTGTCATATCCGAAACGGTATCGTTATTAGACTTAAAGCCAGTGCAGAGGGCAAGCTTTGTGTTATCAAGCTCTACGTCTGTGAAGTCACCATTGGCGAGAGCTTCAAGCTGAGCGAGTATCTCTTCTTTCGCTTTGTCGCAGTTTTCGTTATCAGTTCCGCTGTCAACTATCATAACGTTTTTAGTATCAGCAAAACCTGCGGCGCAGTAATAGCACAGAGAAAGCTTTTCCCTTACATTTACAAACAGCTTTGAAAACGGCGCACCGCCAAAAAGCATGGCCATAAGCTTATTGGCATAAATATCATCATACTTTGTTTTGAATGCCATAACAAGCTTTGTCTGGTTAGCATCTATCTTTTCTTCAAAAGACAAAGGCTCCGGCTTTATCGGCGAAAATGCACGGTAGTCAATACTCTCTATATTATCACGGGGAATATTATCAAACGCCTCAAGTATCCTCGAAACGTTCTTCTCGGCATCGCTATGGCCTGCAACGAATATCTCTACCCTTGCAGTTCTTAGCAGTTCCTTATATTCCTCGACCAATGCTTTATTATCAAGGGCTACCGCTTCATCAAGCCCGCCGTATGCTGAATTCTCAGATGGCTCGCCTTTATATATCTCTTTTCTTGCTTTGATTATAGCATAGCCTCTTTTATCATTTACAGATGCCTTTACAGCATCAATAACATCCTGCTTGCGCATTTTAAAATACTTTTCATTAAACCCGTTTTCGTCTATATCGGGTGAAAACAGGCAGTCAAGCAACATATCCGTCACCTTGCCCGATATCTGCTCACGGCCGATAGTGAACTTATCGCAAAGGCAGCTTGAACAAAGGCCTATCATCTGATAGTCGCCTGCTCTTGTTGAAGCTACAGCTATTGATGAGCCGTATAGCCTCATAAGCTCTTTGTTTAATGCCGTTCTTGACTTTATCTTACTGTTTGAAGTTATCAAAAGCTTTGAAATAAGTGAATTTGAAGAAATATTATGCTTGTTTATTTTAGTGACAAAGAAGATATAGACCGATACCGACTTGAATTTATCGTCATATATCCTTGTAAGACCTATACCCCTGCCGCATTCTGTTTTACTGAAGCTAACCGACATATATTCTCTCCTTTTTACCGTTTACGCAAAAGCGACGGAAAAATACATACATTAACTTTATTATTATACCACACTTCCAAAGCTTTTTCCATACTTTTCACAAAATTTTCAAATATTAAGGGCAATACCGCACAAAGAACAGAGAATGCGGTATTGCCCATACACTCTGAAAACATTCAGAAAGAATATTCAGCTTATAAAAGCTTTTTTAAATACTGCCCCGTATAGGAAGCCTTGCACTTGCATATTTCCTCGGGAGTTCCCGTGCAAACGACTGTTCCGCCGCCGTTTCCGCCCTCGGGACCCAAGTCGATTATATGGTCGCAGACCTTTATAACATCAAGGTTATGCTCAATGATCAGAACTGTGTTGCCGCAGTCTGCAAGCTTTTGAAGAACATCTATGAGCTTATGAACATCTGCTGTATGAAGCCCCGTAGTAGGCTCATCAAGTATATACATCGTCTTACCCGTAGAACGCTTTGAAAGCTCTGTTGCAAGCTTCACCCTCTGCGCTTCACCGCCTGAGAGAGTCGTAGCAGGCTGGCCTATCTTTATATAGCCAAGACCCACCTCATAAAGAGTATCAAGCTTTCTCTTTATCTTGGGGTGATTTGAGAAAAACTCCACACCCTCCTCAACGGTCATTTCGAGAACATCATATATGTTCTTGCCCTTGTATCGGATATCGAGCGTTTCCCTGTTGTAGCGCTGACCCTTGCAGACCTCGCAGGGCACGTAAACATCAGGCAGAAAGTGCATCTCTATCTTGATTATGCCGTCACCCTCGCAAGCTTCACATCGTCCGCCCTTAACGTTAAAGGAAAATCTTCCGCTGTTATAGCCTTTCATCTTGGCGTCATTAGTCTGTGCAAACAGCTCTCTTATATCGGAAAATACACCTGTATACGTCGCAGGGTTTGAGCGGGGCGTTCTTCCTATCGGTGACTGGTCTATGCATATTACCTTGTCAAGATTTTCGTCACCAGTCATTTCATCAAACCTGCCCGAGCGTATTTTTGCACGATTGAGCCGGCAGACAAGCTCTTTATATATTATCTCATTGACAAGTGATGACTTGCCCGAGCCCGAAACGCCCGTAACACAAGTCATAGTTCCGAGGGGAACATTAACGGTGATGTTTTTGAGATTATTCTGAGCGGCACCTTTGACCGTCAGATATGAGCCGTTGCCCTTGCGTCTTTCTGTCGGCACAGGAATCTTACGCTTGCCGCTGAGGTACTGGCCTGTCAGAGAAGCCTTGCATTTCTTGATATCATCAATTGTTCCCTGGCACACTATCTCGCCGCCGTGAACGCCCGCCCCCGGGCCTACATCAACAATATAGTCTGCGGCATACATAGTATCCTCGTCGTGCTCAACAACTATAAGAGTGTTGCCAAGGTCACGAAGGCGCTTAAGGGTGGCAATAAGCTTGTCATTATCACGCTGGTGAAGACCTATTGACGGCTCATCAAGAATATAAAGCACGCCCATAAGATAAGAGCCTATCTGCGTTGCAAGTCTTATTCGCTGACTCTCACCGCCCGAAAGCGTTCCGCTTGAACGGGAAAGTGTAAGGTAATCAAGGCCTACATTCTTAAGAAAGCCAAGGCGTTCCTTTATCTCCTTGATTATACGCTCGCCAATGAGTTTATCTCTGTCAGAAATCTTTATATCTTCAAAGAAATCATAAGCCTCTGATACTGAAAGCTTTGAAAGTTCAGCAATATTAAGCCCACCTACTGTGACCGAGAGAGATTCCTTTTTCAGTCTGTTACCCTTACAATGCGGGCACTCTTCGTCAGACATATAGTTTTCTATCTCGTTCTTTGCGTAATCACTTGCGGTTTCACGATAACGGCGTTCAAGATTATTGACAACACCCTCAAACTCGGCAGTATACTGCCCGCTGAAATAGCCGCTTTCTCTTGACATTTTCATTTTCTGACCCTGTGTTCCGTAAAGGAAAATATCAAGAGCATCCTTATCCATATCCTTAACTGGCTCATCGAGGGAAATGCCGTAATTCTCAGAAATCGCCTTAAAATACATCATAGCTATGGAGTTTTCATCGTTACTGTTCCAGCCGCTTGCCTTGATAGCGCCCTCTCTTATCGAAAGATTCTTGTTAGGTATTATAAGCTCGGGGTCAATCTTCTTGAAAACGCCAAGACCCGTACAATGCTCGCAGGCACCGAATGGGTTGTTGAACGAGAACATTCTCGGCGTCAGCTCATCTATCGAGATATTATGCTCGGGGCAGGCGTAATTGAGTGAAAAGTGCATTTCCTCACCGTCGATCACATCTACCGTAAGCATACCACCCGTAAGTGATGTGACTATCTCACAGCTGTCAGCTATTCTTGACTCAATACCCTCTTTGATAACAAGCCTGTCTACCACAATATCTATATTATGCTTCTGATTCTTATTAAGTTTTATATTCTCGGAAAGGTCATATATGATATCATCTATCCTGACTCTTACATAGCCCGACTTTCTTGCCTGGTCAAGTTCCTTGGCATATTCACCCTTGCGCCCTCTTACTATAGGTGCAAGAAGCTGAATCTTGGTGCCCTTTTCAAGCTCCATAAGCTTATCGACTATCTGATCTACCGTCTGCTGAGTTATCTCACGGCCACACACAGGGCAATGAGGAACGCCTATCCTTGCATATAAAAGCCTCAGATAGTCATAAATCTCGGTAACAGTACCAACAGTTGAACGGGGGTTCTTTGAGGTGGTCTTCTGGTCAATAGATATCGCAGGAGAAAGCCCCGAAATAGAATCAACATCAGGCTTTTCCATTTGTCCAAGAAACATTCTAGCATAGCTCGAAAGCGACTCCATATATCTTCTCTGCCCGTCAGCATATATGGTATCAAACGCAAGAGATGACTTGCCCGAGCCAGAAAGGCCTGTAAAGACTATAAGTTTGTCTCTCGGGATAGTAAGGTCAATATTTTTGAGGTTATGCTCTCTTGCTCCTTTAATGGTTATCTCGTTTATTGTCATCTCGTTATTTCTCCCCCTTAAGCTCGGCTATCTTATCACGCAGGAAAGCGGCGTGTTCAAATTCAAGAAGCTTTGCGGCCTCTTTCATCTGTCGGGTCAGCTTGTCTATCAGAGCCTGCTGATCACGCTTACTCATCTTTGACTTCTGCCTTGCCGAGTATTCTACCTCTTCCTTAGTAGATATTTCTATTACATCTCTTATATCCTTGACAATTGTTTTAGGAATTATACCGTGCTCCTTGTTGAAGCGTTCCTGTATCTCACGCCTTCTTGCAGTTTCGGTTATAGCGCTCTCCATTGAACGGGTGACTGTGTCTGCATACATTATAACCTCGCCCTCGGCATTACGTGCTGCACGGCCTATCGTCTGTATCAGCGAGCTTTCCGAACGCAGGAAGCCCTCTTTGTCAGCATCAAGTATAGCAACAAGTGACACCTCGGGCAGGTCAAGACCCTCACGCAGGAGGTTTATACCCACAAGCACATCAAATTCACCCAAGCGCAGGTCACGAATTATCTCCATACGCTCTATAGTATCAATATCGTGGTGCATATAGCGCACCTTTATGTCCATACCCTTAAGATATGACGTCAGATCCTCCGCCATTTTCTTGGTAAGGGTGGTAACAAGCACACGCTGATTTTTTTCAACACGCTTGTTTATCTCACTTAGCAGATCATCTATCTGCCCCTCTGTAGGCTTAACTGTTATAAGCGGGTCAAGCAAGCCTGTAGGCCTTATAAGCTGTTCGACAATCTGCGCAGAGCGTTCTTTTTCAATAAGCCCCGGAGTAGCAGAAACAAATACAGCCTGCCCTATATGGCTGTAAAACTCATCAAAAGTAAGCGGCCTGTTATCAAGCGCCGAGGGCAGGCGGAAGCCGTAATCAACGAGTGTCTGCTTTCTTGCACGGTCGCCCGCATACATTCCCCTAACCTGCGGAAGCGACACGTGGGATTCATCTACCATTAACAGAAAATCCTCGGGCAGATGGTCAAGCAGAGTATACGGCACAGCACCGGGCTTGCGCCTTGCAAGCACACGGGAGTAATTCTCGATACCCGAACAGAAGCCTATCTCCTCAAGCATTTCGATATCATAATTTGTGCGCTGTTCAATACGCTGGGCTTCTATAAGCATATCCCTGTCCTTAAAATACTTTATGCGCTCATCAAGCTCGGCTCTTATCTCCTCTATTGCATCACGCATCTTATCCTTGCTGACGATATAGTGCGATGCAGGGAATATCACCGTATGTGACAAAAAGCTCTGCACCTCGCCTGTAATGACGTTTATCTCGCATATCCTGTCTATCTCATCACCAAAGAACTCTACTCTAATTGCCGTATCTGTAGATGCCGCAGGATATATCTCCACAACATCACCACGCACACGGAACTTGTTTCTCACAAAGTTTATATCATTTCGCTCATACTGTATGCCTACAAGGTCAGCAAGAAGCTGTTCACGGCTCTTTTCCTGACCTTTGCGGATAGATACGCACATTGAGCGGTATTCCTCGGGGTCGCCAAGAGAGTAGATGCAGGAAACCGATGCAACTATGATAACATCACGCCTCTCAAATAGCGCAGATGTGGCAGAATGGCGCAGTTTATCTATCTCATCATTAACAGAACTGTCCTTCTCGATATAAACGTCCTTGCTCGGAACATATGCCTCGGGCTGATAGTAGTCATAGTATGAAACAAAGTACTCAACAGCATTATCGGGGAAAAACTCCTTGAACTCGGAACAAAGCTGTGCTGCAAGTATCTTATTATGGGCAAGCACAAGCGTCGGGCGGTTTACACGCTCGATAACATTCGCCATAGTAAAGGTCTTGCCCGAGCCTGTTACGCCCAAAAGCGTCTGCTCTTTCATGCCGCTGTTAATGCCTGCAACAAGCTTATCCACCGCTTCGGGCTGGTCACCCGAGAGTTTATAATCAGATACGAGCTTGAATCTGTCCACCGCTTACAGCCCCTTTCGTTACATCAATAATAGAACAATCGTTTTTATATTATAACATATTTATTTTTAATTGTAAAGCGTTTTTTATGAACATATATAAGGTATGATTTGACGGGGCGGGAAAGATATGGTATAATATCAAAAAAGAGATATATGAGGACTGACCAATGAAACAACCGGTAATATATTTTCACGGCAAGGGCAGCAGCGCTGATGAAGCAGAGCACTACAAGGAACTTTTCCCGAATAGTGATGTTATAGGCTTTGATTATAAATCGCAAACGCCTTGGGAAGCAAAGGAAGAATTCCCTGCTTATTTCATAGAAGCGAGCCAGAAATATGATAGAATAACACTTATCGCAAACAGCATAGGGGCGTATTTTTCGCTTTGCTCGCTTGGAGAATGTAATGTAACGAAAGCTTTTCTTATCTCCCCTATTGTTGATATGGAAAAGCTCATATGCGATATGATGAATTGGGCAGGCGTCACCGAGAAAGACCTCAAAGAAAGAAAAGTGATAGACACACCGTTTGGTGAACGGCTTTCATGGGAGTATCTTTGTTATGTAAGAGAGCACTCTGTCAAATGGGATAAGCCTACATACATATTATACGACGAAAAGGATAACCTCACAAGCATAGAAACAATCAGCCGCTTTGCAGCAAGCATAGCTGCTCCGCTTGAAATAATGGCAGACGGCGAGCATTGGTTCCACACACAGGAACAAATGGAATATCTTGACAAATGGATAAGAAGGTATAATAATGAATGATAAAAAACACATTCGCCCCGCCACCCCAGAAGACGCAGGGCGTATAGCAGAGATAACTGTCACCAATTACAGAGTGAACTTCTATAAGTTCTTTAAGAATGATGAATTCTACTTCGGTGAGCTGAACGTGCTTGACACGGCGGCAGAATATACCGAGAACTCGCAGGAACTTTTGGAAACTTACGTATACGATGACGGGATAATCAAAGGGATAATAAGGATAAACGGCAGCGAGATAGTTAAGCTGTATGTCGAGCCGCAGTTTCAAAGTTTGGGAATAGGCGCAGAGCTTTTACGATATGCCGTAAACGAACATAGCGCATCATGGCTGTGGGCGCTTGAATACAACGAGCGAGGGATAGCGTTCTACAAAAGACACGGCTTTGAACTGACTGGCGAAAAAATGATAGAAGACGAATGGGTGCCGCTTGTAAAAATGGCACTAACAGACACAAAGGAACAAATATGAAAGAATTTACCATAAACAAAAACGATTCAGGGCAAAGGGTGGACAAGTTTCTGACAAAAGCCGTTCCGAAGCTGCCTAAAAATCTACTTTACAAATACATACGCTTAAAGCGAATAAAGGTAAACGGCAAGCGGTGCGAGATATCAACAAGGCTAAATGAGAATGATATTATGCAGCTATACATCAATGACGAGTTCTTTGAGAGCGAGGGCGGCGAGCTATCGTTCTTATCAGCACCCACTGAACTTGATATTGTTTATGAGGACGAAAACATCATACTCACAAACAAGAAAAGCGGCCTTGTGGTTCACGAGGACGAGAGCGGCATAGCCGACACGCTGATAAACAGAATAACACACTATCTATACAACAAAGGCGAATATGACCCCGAAAAAGAAAGCTCCTTTGCGCCTGCTCTATGCAACAGAATAGACAGAAACACAAGCGGTATCGTCATAGCCGCCAAAAACGCCGAAGCACTCAGGATACTCAATCAGAAGATAAAAGACAGAGAGCTTCACAAGAAATATCTCTGCGTGACCGTCGGTATACCCGAAATCAAACAAGCAGAGCTTAAAGCCTATATGATCAAAGACGAGAGCACCAAAACGGTGAGCGTTTTTAACAAGCCAAACGACAAAACAAAAACAATGATCACCAAATACAGGGTGCTTAAGGAAAACAAAGAGCTGGGGCTTGCGCTTTTAGAAGTCGATTTGATAACAGGGCGCACACATCAGATAAGGGCACATTTAGCACACACGGGCTACCCGCTTTTAGGTGACGGCAAGTACGGCTCAAACAGAATAAATCGTGAACTGGGTGTCAAAACGCAGGCGCTTTGCGCATACAGCCTTAAATTTGATTTCACAACAGACGCAGGGGCGCTCGAATATCTTAACGGCAAAAAATTTACAATAGACAATGTCTGGTTTAAGGAAAAGCTGTTCAGATAATGTAATATGTTGGAAAGAACAGTCGTAAAAAGCAATAAAAAATCGCCGCCTGATTTGTGCAAGAATTACAATTCTTATTAAATTGGGCGGTTTTTTATGTCATTTTAAATAATTTCTATTGTAATGTGCAAGAAAATATGGTATAATTATTTGTGAAATTTTGAATATCTATATATATAAGAAGAAAATTTCGATAATAAACAAAGCATAGATACGCTTGAAAGGAGCAAATAAAATGGCAGGAGATCTGCATTGCCACACGACACTTTCCGACGGCTCGTTAGGCATCGAAGAGGTAATAGCCCAGGCTAAAAGAGTAGGGCTTGATTATTTAGCAATTACAGACCACGACACACTTTCATCCTCCAACAGGGCTAAAATTCTTGCGGAGAGATATGATATTGAGGTCATACCCGCTGTTGAGCTTTCGGCATGGGATAAGGAAAGAAATCAGAAGGTACATATTCTTTGCTATGCGCCGCAGAAGCCTGACAGGCTTGAGGGTCTTTGCCTTAAATCCTGTCAGATAAGAAGAGAATGTGCAAAGGAAATGCTTGAAAAGGTAATGGAGCTATACCCCATAACCGAAGAAATGGTTTATAAGTATGCAAAGAGCTCAAAGAGCCTTTATAAATCACACATCATGAGAGCGCTGATAAACTATGGCTATGCCACAGAGTTTTACGGCCCGATAAATGATGAGCTTTTCAAATACCCGAATGGCAAGTGCTTAGTGCAAAGAGAATACCCCGATGTAAAATTCGTAGTAGACCTTATTCACTCATCAAAGGGCGTTGCAGTAATGGCTCACCCCTACCACTTTGGCAACATCGAGCTGCTCGAAGAGCTCGTTGCGGAAGGCAAGCTTGACGGCATTGAGGTAAACCACCACTCGGCAAATGATGAGCAGAAAGCTTATCTTACCAAGCTTTGCAAGGACAATGACCTGATAATGACAGGCGGCTCGGACTTCCACGGTCTATATAACGACAGAGTAACATACATAGGCAGCAATATATGTGATGATGAGAATATTGAAAAGCTCAAAAAACTTATTCATATAAATTCACAGAAAGCTAACAAAACAGTCCCCAAAACAGAGGAATAATATGGTATAATTATTTGTCAGAAAAAATAATCATACTATGAAAGGACGTTTTAAAAATGGATATTATGGAAGCATCTCTCAAAAAACACGAGGAATGGCAGGGAAAGATCGAGGTCATTTCCAGAACAAGGATAAATGACAAGGAAACTCTTTCACTTGCATACACCCCCGGTGTTGCAAAACCTTGCCTTGAAATAGAAAAGGATCCCGAGCTATCATATAAATACACAAGACGCTCGAATCTTGTAGCTGTTATCACAGACGGCTCGGCTGTACTGGGTCTTGGCAATATAGGCGGAATAGCAGGTATGCCTGTTATGGAGGGCAAGTGCGCACTCTTTAAAGAATTTGCAGATGTTGATGCGTTCCCGCTTTGCATAAAGAGTAATGACACAGATGAGATAGTTAGAACAATAGAGCTTATCTCCGACAGCTTCGGCGGCATAAACCTTGAAGATATATCTGCACCGAGATGCTTTGAGATAGAGCAGAGGCTCAAAGAAAAGCTTGATATACCCGTTTTCCACGATGACCAGCACGGAACAGCCGTTGTAGTAACAGCTGCTCTTATAAATGCCTGCAAACTTTCAGGCAGAAAGATAGAAGATCTCACTATCGTAATGAGCGGCGCTGGTGCAGCAGGTATCGCAATTGCAAAAATGCTTCTTGCTATGAACGTCAAAGAAATAATAATGTGCGGAAGCCGTGGCATTATTTGTAAGGGCGAGCCGCAGAAGTACTCTACTCATGAAGAAATGGCTAAGATAACCAACAGACAGCACAGAAAAGGCACTCTTGCAGATGCTTTCAAGGGCGCTGATGTATTTATCGGCGTTTCTAAGCCCGGCCTTGTCACAAAGGAAATGGTAGAGAGCATGAACAAGGATCCGTTCATATTTGCAATGTCAAACCCCACACCCGAGATAATGCCCGACGAAGCAAAAGCAGCAGGAGCTTATATCATAGGCACAGGCAGATCGGATTTCCCGAACCAGATAAACAACGTTGTTGCATTCCCCGGTATATTCAAGGGTGCTCTTAAGGTAAGAGCAACACAGATAAACGAAGCTATGAAGATAGCTGCTGCAAATGCTATTGCAGGCTGTGTAGCTGATAGTGAGCTTACTCCCGATTACATTCTCCCCAATGCATTTGACAGAAAGATAGCTGATGCAGTATGCGAAGCTGTTGCAAAGGCAGCTATTGACTCGGGCGTAGCTAAGTTAAAGCTTTGAGCAGGAGATAAGATATGGCAAAATACAGCTATATACCGAGCGGCGTATGCTCAAGAATGATAAACATAGAGCTTGACGATGACGGCGTTGTTGAGAACGTACAGTTTATAGGCGGCTGCAGCGGCAACACACAGGGCGTTGCAACTCTTGCAAAGGGTATGCAGGCGCAGGACGTTATCGAAAGGCTTAAAAACATTGATTGCAACGGCAAGGGCACATCCTGCCCTGCGCAGCTTGCACTCGCCTTAGAGGAGGCACTTGAGGAGATTTAGAACACTCCTCCCGACATAGAAAGGAGGGGCTAATAATGCAGGTAACAGATATACATTGTCATTGTTTGCCCGGAATAGACGACGGTGCTAAGGACATCGACGAATCTTTACAGATACTTGAGACCATGGCTGATGCGGGGGTAGAAAGGCTCGTTTGCACGCCGCACTTTTATCCGCACGAAAACACGGTGGAAAGGTTTGTTTACAACAGAAACAACGCTTTCGAAAAGCTTAAGCCGCACCTTACAAACGGTATGCCCAAGCTTTACCTTGGTGCCGAGGTGCTCTATTCAAGCAAGCTTCTGAGCGACCCTGACATTCACGACCTTTGCCTTGAAGGAACTGACTATATGTTCCTTGAAATGCCTTACAAAAAACTTTCAAACAGGTATATTCAGGGCGTATCTCAGCTGGTTGACAATATGGACGTAAAGATTCTTGTTGTTCATATCGAAAGATACTTGAACTTCACCGACTGGGATGATCTTATGGATCTTATGTCACTTGATGTACTGGGTCAGATAAATGCAAAATCCCTTACCTCGATGAGAACGAGAAAATATGCGCTCAAACTGTTTAAAGAAAACTATGCACAGTTTCTCGGAAGTGATATGCACAATCTCAAAAGAGGTGACGTTACAGTAAACAATGCCGAAAAATACGTAGAGAAAAAAATCGGCGACGGGTTTTATAAACACATTATGCATAACTGTGACAAGCTGTTTGCAAACAAGGACATATACGATATACGTTAAAAGAAAATTTACATATTGTATTATGTCGTATATTGACAAACAATATATGGTGTAGTATAATAAATAATGTTATAAAACATAAAGTTTTGTAATACCTTATCAAGAGTGGCGGAGGGAACAGGCCCGATGATGCCCGGCAACCTAACATTATCGGTTAAGGTGCTAAGTCCTGCGGAGATTTCCGGAAGATGAGGAATTATTTATGTTAATTCAGGCGCTTCGGAATGGAGCGCCTTTTTTATGTCAAAAGGAGGAAAAATATAATGTCAAGATTTTTATTCACATCGGAATCAGTCACAGAAGGACACCCCGATAAAATATGTGACAGGATCTCTGATGCTATACTTGATGCTATGCTTGAACAGGATCCTATGTCAAGAGTTGCCTGCGAAACAGTTACAACTACAGGTATGGTAATGTGCATGGGTGAGATAACCACAAAAGCATTAGTTGATATTCCGCAGATCGTAAGAGATACTGTTACAGAGATCGGTTATGACAGAGCAAAGTACGGATTTGACGGCCACACCTGCTCGGTATTTACTACTATAGACAAGCAGTCTCCCGATATAGCTATGGGCGTTGATAATGCACTCGAAGGCAGAGAAGAGAATGCTTTCGATACAGGTGCAGGCGATCAGGGTATAATGTTCGGCTATGCCTGCAACGAAACACCCGAGCTGATGCCTATGCCGATAAGCCTTGCACACAAGCTTGCCAAGAGACTCACAGAAGTAAGAAAGAGCGATATACTCCCCTATCTTCGTCCCGACGGCAAAACACAGGTTACAGTTGAATACATTGACGGCAAGCCTGCAAGAATAGACGCAGTTGTTGTTTCATCACAGCATGA
>CADAGC010000057.1 GCA_902787365.1 uncultured Ruminococcus sp.
TGGGCGTTGTAACCCCCGAGACAGAAGCGGCGGCACAGGGCGTTCTCACAAACGAGGACGGCGAGTATATCTACTCATTCTGCGGCGGCGAGGGCGAGCTTGCGCAGGCAGTTCAGCAAAGCGTTGACAGCGCAAAGGACGAGGGCGCAGACTACGTTATACTCTTATCACAGCTTGGCTGGAACAGCGCTGATGAACGCTGGAGCACCTATGCGCTGGTAGCAGCTACAGACGGTATTGACGCAGTCATCGACGGCCACTCTCACGAGATGATACCCGAGATGATAGTTCAGAACAAATACGGCAGAGATATAGTTATAACACAGACAGGTGCGGGCTTCTCGCACATCGGCAAGATGACCATAACCGACAACGGCATAAGAGCACAGCTTATAAACGCCGTTTCAGAGCCTGATGAGGGTATGGAAATAGACCCCGAAAGCTATATTTCAGTCGAGAGCAGAGAGGGCAGATTTGTAGACGCCGAGCTTAACGCAAGGATAAGCGAGATAAACACCATAGCCGCCGAGATAGCGGCAAAAGAGGACACCGAGCAGGCCGAGGAGATAGACCCCGAAGCTGTAACCCAGTATATGCACGAGATAATTGCAGGCGTAGTGCCTGAGAGCTTTGGTGCGGAAGATGAGCAGGAGACGCAGGCCAAAGCCGAAACAGCCGATACGGCTGACGAGCAGGCCGAGGAAGAAAAAGCCCCTGCCGAGGAAAAGACCGAAAGCGAAACCAAGACCGAAAAGAAAGAATCAAAGAAATCAAGCAAGAAAGCAAAGAAAGCCGCCAAGGCCGAAGCCAAAGCCGCAGTAGAGAATATTACTGATAACGAGGGCGAGGACGAGGAGAACACAGCAACAGGCAGCCCCAAGACAAACGTCTACACAATGGGAACAGTCGCAGCCCTGCTGATATTCATAGCCATTGCGACAAAGAGTGACAAGAGCGCTCTTATGACTGATGACAAGAACAAGAAATAACAAAGGCAACACCGCACAACCAACGGCTTACGCCTTTGTATGCCATATGCTTGAAAATTTTCCGTCATATCGCCCAAATCCACCTTGTCTTACGCCAGTAGTCAGCGCATCTGACATACAATGGTCGTGCGGTATTGCCCAAAGAATAACAAAAACAGAGGTATTGCCTTAAGCGATACCTCTGTTTATATGTCTCCTGTTCCTGCAAAGAGTTCCTCATCAATGCGGCGCATATCCTGCGGAATGGGCGAGCGCACGGTGACTCTCTTGCCGTCGGCAGGGGTGATAAAGCTTATCCTGCCGCAGTGAAGCGCCTGCCTGCTGATATCTCCTCTGCTGCCGCCGTACATATCATCGCCTGCAAGCGGGTGGCCTACAGACGAAAAATGTACCCTTATCTGGTGGGTGCGCCCCGTTTCAAGGGTTATCTCGCAAAGGGAATACCCACGCCCCACAGCAAGCGTTTTATAAAGCGTTCTTGCCTGCTGCCCGTCGGGGGCGCATTCTCTTTTGATGATAGAGTCATCACAGCGCCGAATCGGCAGGTCTATGACACCCTGCGGCGGCATTTCGCCCTCGCACACGGCGTAGTAGGTCTTGCTCACCGTGCCGGATACAGCCGACACGCCGTAGCGGCTGAGTGCCACAAGGCAGCAGCCCGAGGTGTCACGGTCAAGGCGGTTAAGGCAGCGAAAGACCGAGCCGTTTGTGTAGTGGGCATAGAAATTTGCCAGCGTGTCGTCATTATGCCCCATTGATTGGTGGGTGGGCATAAGCGGCGGCTTGTCAAAGACTATCAGCTCGCTGTCTTCATAGATAACGGGCACAGCAGGAAGCGGCGAGGGGGTTATGTCATAGTCGTGCTCGCTTGGCTCGTTAATGGCGGCTATATCGCCGGCAGCAAGCATATAGTCGGTGTGGGCAGGGGCGCCGTTTACGGTAATGCCGCACTCGGTCTGCTTGAGCGCACACATAAGCGAGCGTGACACGCCGTTTTGCCGCAGGAATGTGCTTAAACGGCAGGGCTTGTCGGCCTTAAATGTGTGCTGCACTTCTGCGCTTCCACCTTTCTATCATCAGCGGATATTTATCCTGCCAGTACTGTCCCAGCAGCTCCTTGACAAGCAGGGTGTGCGATATCTTGACATAGGGCACAACTATTGACACAGGGAACAAAAACACGCACAGCACCAGATACCTTGCATTGTACAGCCAGAACATCACATATCTTAAATGCTTTGAGTCCATAAGCCTGCACGAAAGGTCGCAGGCGTCGAAGATGTTCATTTTGGGGCTTAGGGTGACTATGTATTTTGTAAGGCAGAGGGATATGCAGTATTTT
Source organism: uncultured Ruminococcus sp. (assembly GCA_902787365.1). Classification (GTDB taxonomy): domain Bacteria; phylum Bacillota; class Clostridia; order Oscillospirales; family Ruminococcaceae; genus NK3A76. Next base: position 2,332 of record CADAGC010000057.1, read on the forward strand.
ATCCACAGAACAAACCATATGATAGTAAAGCCCAGAGCCAGCATAAAGGCTATAAGAACGAACTTGCTCAGATTTTCAAGGCGTGAGACGAATATGCAGCGGTAAACGATATATGCGCTTATCATCGCAGGCAGCAGCGTGCAGACCTTAAGGAAAAGCATCACGGCGGCACATCTTATGGAAACTTTATTGGTAAAGGGGAGATTTGCGCCGAAATACTGCCTTGTGGTGCTTATCCTGTAGTGCGATAGCATACCTATATAATAGCGCCGCAGCATATACATAGCAGGCACTAAGATACAAAATATCATCACGCCGCCGACTATTACTACAAAGGCGTATCTCGTCATCTTTGGCACATACTGCTTGATGTAGTTAAAGGGCGGCGTCTGCGACTTGTATAAAAGTGTGAGCACTCTCGTCGTTGCCACAATAAGAATAACAACGAACATAAGATAAAAATGCAAGGCTATGCCAAGCCCCCAGTAATGGCGGTGTATGGCTCTTGCTTTTTCAGCTATCTGCCTGTCAGTCATCATCCTGTTCACCCTCATCCTTTAAAAACGGTATCCTGCCGAGAATCTCAAAGCAGCTCGACCTCTGCCACATTGAAGCGGATATGAGTATCTCAAACCCCTCGCCGAAGTCGCAGGCAAGCTGTGACGGGTCTGCCTTGGGCATACCGAAGCAGGAGAGCATATTCATGATGATCCCGCCGTGAGTCACTACCGCACAGTTTGTAAGCCCCTCGCTCATCATTATGGATATTATCCTTGCAAGAGCGGTGTAGCAGCGCTCGATAACGCTTTGCAGGCTCTCACCCTCGGGGGGCGGGTTGTCCATTCCGCCCTGCATGAATTTCTTGAAAGCAGGGTCGCCAAGCAGCTCGTCAGCCTTTTTGTTCTCAAACAGCCCGAAGTCCATTTCCCGAAGCTCTTCTATCACAGTCACGGGGGCATTCGGGTATAAAAGCGCCGCCGTCTGCGTGCATCTCTTTAAAGGCGATGAGAACACCCTCTGAACGTATGGGTATTCGTTCTCCTCTATCTTTTTATAAAGCTCCTGCGTGCCCTGCGCACACAGCGGCAGGTCGGTCGTTCCTATATATCTTCCGTCAAGGTTTGCCTGCGTTATCCCGTGGCGTATAAGCTGTAGTCTGTAGCCTTTCATGTTATCAACTCCTGTTATTATCAATGCACAATTATGGTGTGCGACTGACGCCGCAGAATTATAGAAATCTGCCGCCTGATATGCGAGCACAATTATTATGCATTATTACTATTTACAAATTGTAAAAAACATTATATAATAGAAATGTATATTGGTTTTTTTATCGGCGGGCGCTTTTCGGGGGTGAGTGTGTGAGCAAAGATGTATCAAAAGCACTTGACAAGGTGCGTCTGCGCCTGCGTGGGCTGCGGCTTGAAAAAAAGCTCACCCAAAAGGAAGTCGAAGAGCGCACGGGTATCAAGCAGCCGCTTCTCTCGGCCTTTGAATCGGGCAGCAGAGAACCGGGGCTTAAAGATATCTTAAGGCTTTGCGAAGCCTATGGGTGCAGCGCCGCTTATGTTTTCGGCGAGGGGTCGCCCAAAGCCCCCGACGTTTATGAAAGCCGCCTCGGTGACGCTCTGTCACTTGAACAGCAGCTTACAGCAGGGCTTGATGACAATGAGAAAAAGCTTGTTGATACTTATCTCAGGCTTTGCATCTATAAAGCCCTTCGCACCGCCTATATGGCAAACCCACGGCATAAAAGCACCAAGCTGTTTAAAGTCTCGCAGGGGCAGCTTGATAAAGCCCTTGCTATGTTGGGCGGCGACCTTGACGAAAAGCTTGCAAAAAACCTTGAGATAAAGCCTGCCGCCGCAAGGCGCATAGAGCTTGACCCACGCTTTGGCACAGCCCTGCGTGAGTTTATACAAGATACGGAAGATCTGATAGACCCGCCGCAAAATATATTATAACACAGTTCGGCGGATTTTTCAAGGGCGTTTGTGCCCGTGACGTAAAAACGGAGAATAGGCGAGAATGAAACATACAACAGCATTCGTCGGCATATGCTTCGGCATAGCGCTTTTGATAGTAGGCGGCGTATTTTTGCTATTTCACAAAAAGGCCGCAGGCGAGAGCAAAGATGCATACAAGACCGATTTTTTTGCTATGGATACCCTTTGCGAGATGACCCTCTACGGCTCGGACGATACGCAGGACTGCCGTATGCTCATAGAGCGCCTTGGCAAAGAGCTTGACAGGTATGACGAGCAAAGCGAGGTCTATAAATTCAACACCTCGGGCAGCACCGCATTCACGGGCAACACCGCCCTGCTTTTTGACAAGTGCGGCGAGCTGTATCACAAATACGGCCTTGTAGACGTCACCTGCGGCGGACTTATATCCCTTTGGGGCATAACCTCTGACAGCCCGAGCGTGCCCTCAGATGAAGCTATAAAGGCAGAACTTGAAAAGGTGGGCTTTGACAAGCTAAGCCAAAGCGGCAGCACAGTCTATTCGCCCCTCGGGGCAAAGCTTGACTTCGGTGCTGTGGCAAAGGGCTATGCGCTTGACAAGGCGGCAGAACTGCTTGATGAAAAGGGTATAGGCTGTGCGGTGATATCCCTCGGGTCGTCTACGCTGCTTTACGGCGAAAAGCCCGACGGCGAGGACTTTAAAATGGGCGTCAAAGACCCCTTCTCGCCCGATGAGCTGATACTCACCTTTGAGTGCGGCGAGGGCTTTGTGTCTACCTCGGGCGGCTATGAGAGGTTCTTTGAAGCAGGCGGCGAGAGGTATATACACATTCTTGACCTCTCGACAGGCAGACCCTGCAACAGCGGCCTTGCAAGCGTTACGGTCATAGCAAAAAGCGGCGCCGAGAGCGATTATCTCTCAACAGCCATATTTATAGACGGCAAGGATAAGCTTGATAAGTACCTTGCTGATGACAGCATACAGGTAATTGCGATAGATGAAGACAAGAACATATACTATTCCCCCTCACTTAGTGATAAGATAGACCTTTCGGGGAATGAGAGCGGAGGTCGATGAGCAGATGTTGTTTCGTGGCATAGAGCTTAAGGATAAAAAGAATACATCACAGTCAGAAACGCTGACGCTGCCCCTGCCCGAGCAGGTGAGCATAATGATGGAGCAGAATATGGGCGCCCCCTGCGAGCCGCTTGTAAAAAAGGGCGATAAGGTGCAGGTGGGGCAGAAGATAGGCTACACAAACGCCGTGCTTTCGGCGCCCGTTCATTCGAGCGTTTCGGGCGAGGTCGTCGAAATAGGCGAGCTGCTGCTTGCAAACGGCAAGACCTGCAAGACGGTCATCATAAAGTGCGACGGGCTTCAGACGGTGAGCGATGAGGTAAAGCCCCCTGTGATAAACAGCCGTGAGGACTTTATAGCGGCTGTGAGGGAATCGGGCTGCTGCGGCCTTGGCGGTGCAGGCTTCCCGACGCACGTAAAGCTTGCCGCTGCTATTGATAAGAAGATAGACTATCTTGTGCTAAACGGCGCTGAGTGCGAGCCTTATATAACCTCTGACCACCGTGAGATGATTGAAAACGGCGAGAGTGTTATTTCAGGCGCTAAGAGCGTGATGAAATATCTTGACATACCAAAGTGCATAATAGGCATAGAGGGCAACAAGCCCGACGCCATAGCCAAGATGCAGGAACTTACAATGAATGAGCCTGACATCACCGTGAAAAAGCTCAAAAAAGAATATCCGCAGGGCGCCGAGAAGATAATCACCTACTCCTGCACGGGTATAGTGGTAAAAGAGGGCGAGTTCCCGGCAGACAAGGGCGTTATAGTTATGAACGTGTCTACAGCGGGCTTTATCGACAGCTATCTTAAGACGGGTATGCCCCTTGTCAGGCGCCGCCTGACGGTTGACGGCACTGCTGTGCGCACGCCCTGCAACATAAGCACCGTGATAGGCACGCCGCTTCGTGATATGCTCGATTATGCCGACTGCAACCCCGATATCGTATGGAAGCTGCTAATAGGCGGCCCTATGATGGGTCTATGCACCTACAGCATAGACTACCCGCTTATCAAGACGGCAAACGCCCTGCTTGCCTTTGCCGCCCCGCTTAAGACCAAGAAATATATTGAAGCCAACAGGCAGACTGCCTGCATACGCTGCGGCAGATGCATAAGCGCCTGCCCTATGGGGCTTATGCCCACAGAGCTTGAAAAGGCCTACGACAAAAAGGATAAAAAGCGCCTTGGCAAGCTTAAGGTCAACCTTTGTATGAACTGCGGCGCCTGCTCGTATGTGTGCCCTGCAAGGCGTGACCTTGCCGCAAAGAATCAGCTGGCAAAGGCACTTGTGCTTAGAAAAGATATGGGAGGGGAAAAGTGATATGGAAAATCTGACAGTTACCGCTTCTCCCCACGAAAGAGGAGACGTATCCACCGCAAAGATAATGACAGACGTTATCATAGCGCTGATACCTGCAATGCTTGCCTCGGGCTTTATCTTCGGGGGCAGGGCGCTTATGCTCACGGGCTTTTGCATGATAAGCGCCATGGGGCTTGAACGCATCTGCAACTTTGTTATGAAGCGTGAAAGTTCGGTGTCTGACCTTTCGGCGGCAGTCACGGGAATGCTGCTTGCATTCAACCTGCCCGTTACTATATCCTACTTCAAGGCCTTTTTAGGCGTGTTTGTGGCGATAGTCGTCGCAAAGCAGCTTTTCGGCGGCCTTGGGCATAACTTTGCAAACCCTGCCATAGTCGGGCGGATAGTGCTTTTGCTCTCGTTCCCTGCGGCCATGTCAAACTGGGCTGTGCCTTTTTATGATGACAAGGCTATCGAAACCGGGGCAACACCCCTTGCAGTCGAGGCATTCAGCTATAAGCAGCTGTTCCTCGGGACGGTAGGCGGCAGCCTTGGCGAGACCTGTAAAGCCGCCCTGCTGATAGGTGCGCTCTACCTCATAGCCAAAAAGATAATCATCCCCGCAGCGCCCATAGCCTTTGTAGGCACGGTGTATCTCTTCTCGATGATAACAGGGCGTGACGGGCTTTATCAGATACTTTCGGGCGGTCTTATCCTCGGCGCATTCTTTATGGCGACCGATTATGTGACCACGCCTATAACCGTTCCCGGCAAGATAATATTCGGCATAGGCTGCGGCGTGCTGACCTGCGTTATAAGGTTTTACGCCAGCAACCCCGAGGGCGTGTCCTATGCGATACTGCTTATGAACATAGCCACACCGCTTATTGATATGGCGACGGTAAAGAGAACGCCGCTTGCTAAAAAGATAATAAAACAAACAGCAGCAGAGGAGACAAAATGATAAAACGATATATCCTGCCGCCGCTTGTGCTGACGCTTATCTGTGCGGCGGTAAGCGGGCTTCTGGCTCTGGCATATGATGCAACATATAAAGATGACACGGGCGTTCTGACCTCAAAGCTCGTAAAAGCCTGCAACGAGGCTTCGGGCGAGGGGGATTACGAGATGCTGCTTTCGGACGGCGAGCCCGTGACCTTTGACTATGACGAGGTAAGCTCTGTGATAGTTGACAAGACCAATAAGGAATGCTTTATCGAGCTGACCGAGGACGGCTATTCAAAAGGCGGCCTGCATTTTGTTGTGGGCATAGACCATAACGGCAAGGTGCTTGGTATCGGCTTTGTTTCCTGCGGCGAAACCCCGGGACTTGGTTCGAGGACAACAGAGAGCGAATACCTGGAAAACTACAAAAAAGCAGACAACGCCGCCGACGTAAACGGCGTTGACAACGTGACGTCTGCTACCTATTCATCAAAGGGGCTCAAAAAGGGCATCGTGCTCGCACTCGAAATATTTAACGACCATAAGGAGGAGATTTTCAGTTGAATGACAAAAGACCTCTTTCCTATGAACTGACAAAGGGCATAATAAAGGAAAACCCTGTCTTTGTGACGCTTCTCGGTATGTGCCCGACTCTCGCAGTCACCACCCTTGCCAAAAACGGCATAGGCATGGGGCTTGCGACCACATTCGTGCTTGTGTGCTCGAATATCGTAATATCGCTTCTAAAGCGTGTGATACCCGACTCGGTGCGCCTGCCCTCGTTTATCGTTATAATAGCAGGCTTTGTGACGCTTATCGAGTTTCTTATGAAAGGCTATCTGCCAGAGCTTTACGATTCGCTGGGCATATTCCTCTCGCTTATCACAGTCAACTGCATAATCTTAGGCCGTGCCGAGGTGTTTGCAAGCAAAAATAACGTCCTGCGCTCTGCCCTTGACGGCCTTGGCATGGGGCTTGGCTTTACGCTTGCACTTTTCCTTATGGGGGCTGTGCGTGAGATAATCGGCTCAGGGTGCTTCTGGGGAATAAAGATAGGCGACCTCTCGGCAAAGCCTATGCTTATCTTCATAATGCCCGCAGGCGGCTTCTTCACCCTCGGAATCATAATCGCCGTTATCAACAAGATAGCAAACAGAAAGCCCCCTGCCGAGATAAGCTGCGAGGGCTGCCCCTCGGCGGCACTTTGCAAAAAGAGCACCGCCGAAAAGGCTTCCTGTAACACAGAGGAGGCGGCGAAGATATGAAAGAGATGATAATGATACTCATAGGTGCGTCAATCATCAACAACGTGGTGCTGTCGCAGTTTATGGGAATATGCGCATTCTTAGGCACATCAAAGCAGCTTAAGAACTCGGTGGGCATGGGGCTTGCGGTGGTGTTTGTAATGACATTCGCTACCCTTGTGACCTACCCTGTCTATATCCTGCTTGATAAGATAGATGCGACTTATTTAAAGACTGTTGCGTTTATACTGGTAATAGCGCTGTTCGTGCAGCTTGCGGAAATGGCTATCAAGCGCTTTATACCGCCGCTGTATAAGGCTTTGGGCGTCTATCTGCCGCTTATCACCACCAACTGCGCCGTGCTTGGCGCCGCTATCACCAATGTTGACAGGCAGTATACTTTGGCTAAGAGCCTTGTGAACTCTGTAGGCACGGGGCTTGGCTTTACGCTTGCGCTGGTGCTGTTTGCAGGCGTTCGCTACCGCCTTGAAAGCTCGGATATCCCCGAGACATTCAAAGGCGTGCCCGCAACTTTAGTAGCTGCGGCGATAGTGTCTTTAAGCTTTATGGGCTTTGCGGGAATCGTTTGAATGCATAATGCAAAATGCATAATGCACAATGCATAATGCACAATGCACAATTGAGGAGTCCTGCTGCGCAGGACGGATTTTTAAAGTGGCTGCGCCGCTAATTGATAATTAGATAATTGTCGCCGCAAGGCGATACCATAATTGTGCATTGTGCATTGCCTAATTGTGCATTGAAATAAAAACACGGGGTGTTTTATGAATATTATTGAACCGATACTCTTCTTTTCCGCTCTCGGTCTGGGGGCGGGGGTGCTGCTGGCGGCGGCATCGAAGATTTTTAATGTAAAAACAGATGAGCGTGTCGAAAAGCTAACCTCGGCGCTGCCCGGGATAAACTGCGGTGCCTGCGGCTTTTCGGGCTGCGAGGGCTATGCAAACGCCATAGCCAAAGACGGTGCTGCCCTCAACCTCTGCAAGACGGGCGGTGCGCAGACGCTTGCCGAAATATCCGAGATAATGGGCGTCGAGGCTGCTGCTGCCGTGCCTGAAAAGGCCGTGGTGCGCTGCAGCGGCGACTGCGAAGCGGCGGGGGTCAAGTATGACTTCGAGGGTGTAAAGAGCTGTGCTGCTGCCGAGATTTACTACAGCGGATATAAAAAATGCACCTCGGGCTGTTTAGGCCTGGGTGACTGCATAAAGGTCTGCCCGCAGGGGGCTATAAGCATCAAGGACGGCATCGCCGTGGTGGACGAGTGTAAGTGTGTGGGCTGCGGAATATGCCTGCGTGAGTGCCCGAATGGCCTTATCGCTCTGCGCCCTGTGACTAATAAGGTGGACTATCTGTGTATGTCAAAAAACACCGCAAAGGACACAGTTGCCGCCTGCAAGAACGGCTGTATCGGCTGCCGCCAGTGCGAGAGGGTATGCCCCGAGCGTGCTGTCAAGGTGGAAAACAACCACGCAGAGCTTGACTACTCAAAGTGCATATCCTGCGGAAAGTGCGCTGAGGTGTGCAAGAGGGGAGTCATATCAATGCATATATGCACGCATTATCCGCCTTTAGCGGAAAAAGCTAAGCATAATGCATAATTATTGTGTCCGCCGTTGGCGGACAATATGCCCATTCGGGCAGAGTAGTCACGGGTAAACAGGCGTTCTGACTTCTGCCTAACATATACGATAACTAAACCGCCCGACACCGCCGTGCAAAGCGTTCGGAAAGCAAAGCGCTTCATCGGCGGTACACGCCCCGTGCGGCCGAGCACCCTCCGTCACCGCCGCCTTTGGCGTTGGCGCCACCTCCGAGCTTTTTCAGCCGCAGGCTGATAATGCGTTCAGGGGAGGCTGTTTGGGGGCTTTCGGTGTCAACTCTGTTGACATCTGCGCCACCCAAACCCCTTCGGACACGCACTTTCGATATATTGATAGACAATCAAATGTCCGACACCGCCGTGCAAAACGTCAGGAAAGCAAAGCGCTTCATCGGCGGTATTTGCCCCGTGCGGCCGAGCACCGGTACACGCCCCGTGCGGCCGAGCACAAAAAAATTTCCGCAGCGAACGTGGCTGCGGAAACCAAAAGAAAAAATTATAGGGGAGAAGTCGGCAGTTTCCTGCCGAAATATGGAGACCGGGATTGGTAGTCTCCATACCAAAATATGAAAAACAAATTTGGCTTGTATATATAGTACAATATTCGGGTGAAAGCTGAGTGAAAAATATTTGTCCTCAGAGTAAATTATTATAAAACAGTGTGCTTAGAAAACGTTGTAAATTCACATAATTTATGAACATTTGGGAGATTGTTTGATATGCCGAGATTTTTTGTCGAAAACGCATCAGATGAAGAAATAATATTAACAGGCGAGAACGCCCGCCATATAGGCCGCAGCCTGCGTATGAGAGTGGGCGAGAGCCTGACCGTGTGCTGTGACGGCACAGACTATGAATGCGAGATAACCGCCTTTAGCGACAGCGAGGTGTTTTGTAAAGCCTTGAGCATTCACCCAAGCGTCGGCGAGCCGCAGACCGCCCTGACCCTCTTTCAGGCTATGCCAAAGGGCGACAAGGCCGAGCTTATCGTGCAAAAGGCCGTGGAGCTGGGCGCATATGAAGTCTGCTTTGTGATGACCGAGCGCTGTATCTCACGCCCCGACGAAAAGAGCTTCAAAAAGCGCTTAGAGCGCCTTAACAAGATAGCCTTAGAGGCCGCAAAGCAGTGCGGCAGGGGGCGTGTGCCGAAGGTTAGCGGCATAATAAGCCTTGGCGAGCTGGCAGGCAGGCTGCCTGAGTTTGACAAAGCCCTTATGTGCTACGAAAAGGGCGGCATATCCCTCTCGGCGGCAGGGCTTTTGCAGGGGCAGACTGTAGCCCTGCTGATAGGCAGCGAGGGCGGCTTTGAGCAGCGTGAGGCAGACGGCTTCGAGGCCGCAGGCGGCGCTCTTATAGGCCTTGGCAGCCGTATATTAAGGTGCGAGACTGCACCCCTTGCGGCGATAAGCATAATAATGCACCTTGCAGGTGAAATGTAGGGGGGCTTTCGGGTATGCGTTCTTCCACATAAAATCCGTCGCCCGAATGGGCGACACCTCAATTATGCATTATGCATTATGAATTATGCATTGATAACCCTCGTGATACGTCGTTATCACGGGGGTTTTTTGCGTCTGGCTGAAAATATTTTAAAAAATAATAATTTCTTTGCACCCGTTGCAGCTATGTGGGGGGTATTACTATCGGAGACCCCCAAAAACCAATAAAAACAACGGAGGTAATTATTATGCCAAAGAAAGAAGCAGAATTCCAGGTAAGAAAAGCCAAGGTGGTACTTGATCAGTTAACAGAACTTAAGAATACTTATGCAGCGAATATGATCAATGATTCTGACACTCTTACAGAGAATGTGGGAAAGATCATAGATTGCTTCCGGAAAAACGTCGATGAAGCAAAAGACGGCGCTTTTGATTATGAGGTAAAGGAAAATGATTTGGAAGAGGCAGAAAGGCAGAGAAATAACACTGCTTATGCAGCTATCCTGCTTGAGCGTCTTCAGGTCATTGAGGAAGCAAAGTATAAGATAGAGACAAGCAACGACATACCCGAACAGGGCGCTGATCTGAAAATTGCCGTAAGTGACCTTTCAGAAGAGACTGTCAAGGCGCTTGAAGAATTTGAGACAGAGCTTGAAAATGCAAAAGCCGATGAGTTTAAAATGGCTGGTATGAACTATAGCGGTACGCTCTATTCCGGTATTCAGAAAAAGGTCAAAGACTGCACCGTAGAAGAGACAAAATGCCCCGAGGGCGTTGACCCGCAGAAGTTTTTCGATGAGCAGAAGGCAATAGTCAGAGAGCTTGCAGCAAGAGCTATCGTTATCCAGTCGCTCGATCATCAGATAAGAAGCATGGCTGTTCAGGGCGAACTGACAGCTGATGAGGTCAAGGAAGCATATAGGGATTATTTCGATACTATGCATAAATCGAAAAACCTGAGTCTTCAATGCGCTTTTGGTGCGACTGATAACATTAATATAATAGAAAGGGCTAAGGATATAAAGATGAGCCCTAACTTCAAGCTGATGATGGACGATATAAACACGCCCGAAAAGCTTGAAAAGCTCAAGGCAGAAATGGGTCAGCAGAGTAAGCTTCTAAAGCACCTTGCCGCATACAATAAGCTCGCTATGTCTTATAATTTCAGTGAGGAAGAGCTTATGGAGCCTGATGTTCAGATACCGGTGAACAGTACGATGGAGAGATTCCACAACCCGCAGCTCTTAAAAGAACGTGCAGAGCGTGAGATCGAAGCTCAAACGTTAGCCGGCAAAACAGACGAAGAGTTCAAGGAAGAGATCAAGGCTATTAGGGAAGCACGCAAGGTCGCTCCCGCAGCCCCCAAAATGGGTCACTGATAGCCGATAATACAAACAAAACACAGCCCCCGAGGTTTTTAACAAGCCTTTGGGGGGTGTTTGTGTTTGCTAAAAAAATATCAAAACCCTTGCACCCGTTGCGGCTGTCGGGGGGGTATTACTTACGGAAACCCCAAAAAACCAATGATTTTATATAACGGAGGTAATTATTATGCCAATAAGAAATGCCCATTCAGTAGCAAGAGAGTTACAAGTGCTCAAAGAGCTGGCTGAAAGGAAGGAAGATGCTTCTGCTGTTATTTCGCAGAATGCGGAGAATGTCCTCAATCACTATATGAAAGAGGTACAAGAAGTAAAAGAAGAAACACCCAGCTATTTCGATTATGAGAAGAAGGAAAACAAAAAGGAAGAGAAAGAAAAGCAGAGAAAGAATTCCGAGTATGCGGCTATTCTTATTGAGAGGATCATCGTACTTGATGAGGCAAAAAATAATATAAAAGACATTAATAATTTAAACGATCTTGACGGTAGTGTAAAAGATTTCGTAAACCAGCTTGCTCAGGAGACTCACGAGGAACTTGAAGCGTTTGAGACGAAAATGGATAACGCAAAGGCTGATGAGTATAGCGGTAAAGGAATGACATATAGCGATACGCTCATGGACGGCATCAAATGTAAGGTCAGAGACTGCACCAAGGATACGACAAAATGCCCCGAGGGCGTTGACCAGCAGCAGTTTTTTGCTGAGCAGAAGGCAATAGTCAGAGAGCTTGCCGCAAGAGCTATCGTAATACAGTCGCTCGATCATCAGGTAAGAAATATGGCTGTTCAGGGCGAGCTTTCAAATGAGGAAGTTTCGGAAGCTTATAAAGAGTATTTCGCTCCTAAGGATCAGGACAGCTTATCCCCTATGGTCGGCGCTTATGTGGCAATGGATAACATAAATATTGTAGACAGGGCTGATGAAATAAAGAACAGCGCTAACTTCAAGCTTATGATGAAAGATCTGGACACACCCGAAAAGCTTGAAAAGTTCAAGGCAGAAATGGGTCAGAAGAGCCAGCTGCTAAAGCGCCTTGCTGTATACAATAATGCCGCTATGGATGCTAAATTCGATGATGAGGCGCCCAAAGAGCCCACAGTACAGATACCTGTAAACAAGTCGGCGATTAGGTTCAATGACCAGTTTATGAGAGAGCGTAAAGAGCAGCAGGAACTCGATGCTATCACCGCTGCCAAGACGAATAAAGAGATAAAGCAGGAGATCAAGGCTATGAAGGAAGCCCCCAAGGCCGCCCCTGCAGGCCCGAAAATGGGTCACTGACAGCCGATAATATTAAAGCAGATAACAGCCCCCGAGGTATTTTAAATACTTCGGGGGCTTTTGCGTGTGAAAGCTCTCTTTATCAACTTGCAAAAAATTCGCAAACATTTTTGTGAAAAATGACAAAAATGTGAATGGCCTGCATTTTTATTTGGTGAGGACTTGCAAATAATTATAATTTGTGATATACTTACATTATGTGAAAATGGCGTTAGCGCTATTGCACGAGTGTAAATATTTTAAATCAAAGGAGATGTTTTATTATGGGTAAGGCATTAAAGGTAGCAGCGGCTTTAGGTATAGCAGCAGCAGGTACAGCAGCAGTTTTGGCTCTTAAGAAGAGGAAGGAGCTTGAGGACTACGATTACGAAGAACTCGACGAGGATTTCGATGAGTGCTTAGACGACTGCGAGGCTTGTGAAGAGAACGCAGAGGAAGCTTCCGAGGAAGCAGAGGCTACTGATGATGTTGAGGCTGACCTTGACAAGGTAGAAGAGACTGTTGAGGAAGTTGACGAATAAGATCTGATATCCGTTTCCCTCAGTTTTCGGGGCGTGAATCAAGAAAGGCGTGAATAATATGAAGAAATATCTTGCCGAGTTTATCGGCACAGCTATGCTCGTTATATGCGGCTGCGGTGCAGCAGCAGCGGGCGCAGGCCTTGTGGGAACATCGCTTGCATTCGGTATTTCCCTTTGCTTTATAGCATATCTTTTCGGCGGCATTTCCGGCGCACACGTTAACCCTGCGGTATCTATCGGCTGTTTTCTTGACGGCTCGCTCGACGCAGGCGACCTTGGCGCATACATAATGTCTCAGGTCTTCGGCGCACTCGCAGGCAGCGGCTTCTTAAAGCTTTGCCTCGTTTTAGCTGATGAAGACAGGAAGGACCTCAGAGGCACAGCTGTTGCAGCAAACGGCTTCGGTGATGAGACAGTGCTTGGAATAAACTTCTTCAGCGCACTTCTTATCGAAGTAGTTCTCACCTGCATATTTGTGCTTATCGTGCTCAGAGTAGCAAATGACAGCTCACTTGCACAGTTTGCTCCTCTGCTCATAGGCTTAGGTCTTACGCTTGTTCACCTTGTGGGCTTCAACTTCACAGGCACATCCGTAAACCCTGCAAGAAGCCTTAGCGCAGCTATCTTCTCGGGTACTGACGCTTTAGCACAGGTATGGGTATTCCTTTTAGGCCCCTGCGCAGGCGGTGCTCTCGCAGCTATCGCTTACAAGAAGCTTTTCAAAGAGGCATAATTTTAAACAAGCAAGCCGCTCCGTTATGGGGCGGCTTTTTTGCGTTACTGTTCTTCTTCTGCCTCAAAATCCCTCTCGGTCTCTGATAGCATTATCTCTAAGGCGTTGGCGTAGATAGTTTTCTCTCTGTCAACCTTGTCGATGTCGAGCCCCTGGGCTATGGCGGCGTCAATGGCGTATTTTATGGGGAACTCAGTCTCCCTCATGCCGATGCCGTAAACATAGTAGTCGTCATAGCTTTCGGGCACCTCGGATATGAAGCGGTAATTCATCCTTGAGATGTATCTGCGTAGTTCTTTGAATTTCATGGCTGTGACCTCCCTGCGTTTTTTCTTATTATAACATAAAGAGAGGGCGGTGTAAATAGTTTTCTTGTCGGCTGTACGTAAAAACGTACAGCTTTTGTATTTCTTGAAATTTGCAGTCATATTGCATAGTTTTCTCCCTGCTGTTTTGTGCGGTCATACAAACTTTCGATTTTTTCAAAATTTGTCTCTCATTTGTTGCATTAAAATATGCAACTTTCGCCGTTTTTTCCCTATTAGTAGAGGGGTATGTTGTTGGATAGCAATTATCCCTTGAGTAAGCAGACCCAAAGCTGACCCACTCAGCGCAGGGGGCCCATTTGAGATAAGGAGAAAACAAAATGGCAGAAAAGAATTATCATTGTGACAACAAAGGCTTTATCATCTACAAGGACTGGGAGGAAATGGTGGCTATGCTTGACCCTGCCGACTGCGGCAGGCTGTTTATGGCGCTGTTTGCCTTTGCTTCAAGGGGCGAGGAGATGCAGCTTGACGGTATGACGAAAATGGCATTCATTATGATGAGAAACACTATCGAGCGTGACGGAATACAATGGGAGGAGACTTGTGAGCGCAATAAGAAAAATGGTAGTAAAGGTGGCAGACCTAAAAAACCGAGTGGTTTTTCTGAAAACCCAGACAAACCCAAAGAAACCAATATAGATATAGAGACAGACAGAGAGACTGATAATGAGACTGATAGTGATAGTGAGACTGACAACGATAGTGTGACTGTAATTGATAGTAAGACCGACAGTAAGACTGATATTCCGGTCGGTCTGTCTGTCGGTCGGTCTTCTCAGTCGGATAACTCGAATTATAGCTATGAAGACACCACACCCGAAGACTACAGCAAGGTAAACCTGACCGATGAAGAAAAGGCACATCTGATCAGTCTGTCTGACTGTCTGACTGTCGAGAGATATATCCAGAAAATAAGAGACTGGCAGATAAGAAACCGCAGGATAAACCCGACACCGTATCTTACCATAAACCGCTTCTTCAATGAGGATAATATAAAGCCTCACCCTGTCAGGCAAGAGGAGTATAAAGGCATAAGCGTCGAAGACTATGAAGCCTTTGCACGCAGTATCGACCTTTCAAGGGTGACGACTTAAAAAGCTTAGCAAAACCATTTGACAACCCCCTCATAAATATGCTATAATAAAGATTGACATATTTAACAATGAGAGGAAATCACTATGAGCGAGCATAATCAGTCAAATATCAGAAATTTCTGTATAATAGCGCATATCGACCACGGCAAGTCAACCCTTGCTGACAGGATACTTGAGCTTACATCATCAGTAGAGCTTAGAGAAATGGAAGACCAGCTGCTTGATAATATGGATATTGAGCGTGAGAGGGGAATAACCATAAAGGCAAGAGCCGTGCGCCTTAACTACAAGGCAGACGACGGTCAGGACTACGTCTTTAACCTTATCGACACGCCGGGACACGTTGACTTTAACTATGAGGTGTCACGTTCTCTGGCGGCCTGTGAGGGCGCTGTGCTGGTAGTTGACGCTTCACAGGGCATTGAAGCCCAGACGCTTGGCAACACCTACCTCGCTATCGAGCATGACCTTGAAGTTGTGCCGGTAGTCAATAAGATAGACCTGCCCTCGGCAGAGCCTGAGAGGGTATGCGGCGAGATAGAGAACATAATAGGCATTCCCGCTATGGACGCTCCCCGTATCTCGGCAAAGACGGGCGTTAATATCAAGGAAGTTCTTGAAAAGGTGATAACAGACGTTCCTGCGCCTAAGGGCGACCCCGACAAGCCTTTCAAGGCGCTTATCTTCGACAGCGTGTATGACCCCTACAAGGGCGTTATCATCTACGTGAGAGTTATGGACGGCTCTATCAAGGCAGGGCAGACGATAAAGCTTATGGCGACGGGTGCAGAGTTTACGACAGTCGAGATAGGCTATATGGGCGCTAAGGACTTAGTTCCCGTAGGCGAGCTTGGGGCAGGCGAAGTAGGCTATATCACCGCATCTATCAAGTATATAGGCGACACCCGTGTGGGCGATACCGTCACCCGTGCAGACGCCCCCTGTGACGAGGCTCTTCCGGGCTATAAAAAGGTGCAGTCAATGGTATTCTCGGGCGTTTACCCCGCAGACGGCGCTAAGTACCCCGACCTGCGTGACGCCCTTGACAAGCTTGCCCTCAATGACGCTTCACTCACCTTTGAGCCTGAGACATCGGCGGCTCTGGGCTTTGGCTTCAGGTGCGGTTTCCTGGGGCTATTGCATATGGAGATAATTCAGGAGAGGTTAGAGCGTGAGTACAACCTCGACCTTATCACCACAGCGCCCTCGGTCATCTACAAAGTAAACCTCACCAACGGCGAGACTATAATGATAGACAACCCCACCAACTACCCCGACCCTGCGCTCATAGCTTCGGCAGAAGAGCCTATGGTGAACGCACACATCTTCACACCGCAGGAGTTCGTCGGCAACATAATGGAGCTTTGTCAGGACAGGCGAGGCAACTACATCGACATGAAATACCTTGACGACACAAGGGTCGACCTGCACTACGAGCTGCCCTTAAACGAGATAGTCTACGACTTCTTTGATGCGCTCAAATCCCGCACCCGTGGCTATGCGTCCTTTGACTACGAGATGAAAGGCTATGTGCCCTCCAAGCTTGTAAAGCTTGATATTCTCCTGAACGGCGAGATAGTCGATGCGCTGTCGTTTATCGTTCACGTTGACAAGGCATATCAGCGAGGCCGCAAGATAACCGAGAGACTTAAGGAAAACATTCCCCGTCAGCTCTTTGAGATACCCGTGCAGGCATCAATAGGCGGCAAGATAATCGCCCGTGAGACCGTCAAGGCCATGCGCAAGGACGTTCTTGCCAAGTGCTACGGCGGCGACATAACGAGAAAGAAGAAGCTGCTCGAAAAGCAGAAGGAAGGCAAGAAGCGTATGCGCCAGCTCGGCACGGTAGAAGTGCCGCAGGAGGCGTTTATGAGCGTGCTGAAGCTCGATGAGTAACAAAAACCCCCTCCGTCACCGCCGCCAAAGGCGGCGCATATGCCTAATTGTGCATTGAAAAAGGTGTTTTTATGCAATACTTAATAATAATTGCCCTTATCGCCGTGATACTGATAGTGCTTGGGGTGAGCCTGACGGCGCTTGCGAACATCTCGGCTTGGGTGATACTAATGCTTTGCTCGGTCATGACAGCGGCTATGGCGGTGTTTTTCGGGGCGTATTTGGTTTTTATGCTCCGTGGCAGGAGGGCAAGCGGCAGATACCTGCGTGCTGACAATGATCCGAACAGCCGTCTTGGAAAATACAAAAGCGCTGTCTATCTCATAGACGGTAATGAGCATTTCGGGGTGTTCCCTGCGGATATAAAGGCTTTTTATTTAAATGACAAGGAACAGACCCTCATTATCGACAAAAAAGGCAGGGTATATGACCGTACAATAAGAATAACGATAATCGCAGGGCTTATTTCGTCTGTCGTGATGACAGCTATGCTTGTATTTACGGTGATGAGAATGTTATGATAAGGTGCGCCGTTTTGGGGCACCCCTCCGTCACCGCTGCCCTATGGGCATCGGCGCCACCTCCGAGCTTTTTCAGCCGCAGGCTGATAATGCGTTCAGGGGAGGCTAAATCATTAGCTAAGGGCGCTTATGTGTTCCCATACGGCAATAATCAAGCCTCCCCTGAAAGGGGAGGTGTCATCACCACTCGAAGAGTGGCGATGACGGAGGGGTTTCCCTCGTAGCCGCTGCACATAGCAATTATACATTGAAAGGAGACTTGCCGTTTTGGACTTAAAACTACCAATGAAAAACTCAATAATCTTAGGCCTTATCGGCAGCGCTCTGATACCGCTTTTGTATGAAGCCTACGCCAATATCGGCAAGACCTTTGCGGTGGTGGTGCTCTTTGGGTGGGCGGTGTTCTGCTTTGTAAAGCTTTGCCGCTTTCCTGCAAAAGAGGCTATGCTTGCTATCACCTGCCTTATCGCCTATACGGGTATCCTGGGCATAGTGATGTACTGCATTATCCACCCTGCCGTGCAGAGCTTTCTTGAAAACAAATCAAAATACTACTACCTCACATTCAAGGAGGAGATGTATTTCTTCGGCTTTGCTATCGGCGTGATGTTTTCGCTTTATCTGCTCTTTGCAGGCAAGGCGCTCATTATGAAGAGCATCGAGCGCTTTAAGGAAAACAGCGACCGTGCAGGGCAGTATATAGATAACGCTTTTGACAGCAGTGAGGACGGGCAGGGGCTATGAGAGGAATATATATCCACATACCATTCTGCCTTAGAAAATGTCCTTACTGCGATTTTTATTCGGTGAGGTTTGATGAGCATACGGCAGAGGAATACACCGACGCTCTGATAAGAAGCTTCAAAAACCCGAAGTACAAGGGCTTGCAGGCTGATACTGTTTATTTCGGCGGCGGCACGCCCTCGGCTCTGCCCCCAAGGCTTACGGGGCGCATAATGGGGGCGCTGTATGATAGCTTTGATATTGACAAAAACGCCGAGATAACCATTGAAGCTAACCCCTGCACGGCGGCGCAGATAAAGCTTCGTCAGTACCGTGAAATGGGGATAAACCGCATATCGTTCGGCGTGCAGTCGGCTGATGACAGCGAGCTTGAAGGCCTTGGGCGGATCCACGACTTCGAGAGGGCGCAAAGGGCTATTGAGGACGCACACAGGGCAGGCTTTGAGAACATCTCGGCTGATATTATGCTCGGCGTGGCAGGGCAGGACGTGCAGAGCCTTATGCGCACGGCAGAGCGGCTTACAAGCCTGCCGATAACCCACATATCCGCCTATATGCTAAAGATCGAGCCCGGCACGCCCTTTGACAACGAGCGCACGAGAGCCGCCATAGCCGATGAAGACACGGTCAGCGATATGTATATTGCCCTTTGCGAGAAGCTTGAAGATAAGGGCTTTTGCCACTACGAGATATCTAACTTTGCAAAGGCAGGCTTTGAGAGCAGGCACAATTTGAAATACTGGACGGCAGGGGAGTATGCAGGCTTCGGCACGGCGGCGCACTCGCTCTACAAGGGGCAGCGCTACTATGTGCCAAAGGATATTGCGGCCTTTATTGATGCGCCCTTTCAGCAGGAGATAGAAGAGGAAGAGCCGCACTCGGAGCGTGAAGAGTACATAATGCTTGCCCTGCGAGTGAGCGAGGGGCTTGATGAGAAAAAGCTCATATCACTCTACGGCGAGGAGAACACGGGGCGGCTGATGAGTCTTGCAAAAGTCTACGAGAGCCACGGCCTATGCCGCATCAGCGGCGGCAGGGTCAGTCTTACGCCGAGGGGATTTTTGGTTTCAAATACTATTATAGTTGAATTTCTCCACGCTGTGGGCTTGGCATAATACACAAAGCAGGACACTTTGGCTTGTGAAAGGCTACAAAGTTTCGGGCGGCGGTTGTAATTTGGGGTAAATGATGTTAAAATAATCATATATAATGCACAATGCACAATTAACAATGCACAATAGATGTGTGCGGCAAAGCCGCACGTTCGGTTTTAGGAGATTCTTATGAGATATTCATACAAAAAAGCCCTTGCGGCGGCGGTGGGCTTATCGCTGATGATAAGTTTGACTTCATGCGGCAAGAGCGGCGAGAGTGCCGAGATAGAGATACCGATACTGGAGACAAGCTCGCCTGTTTACAACACGGTAAAGGCTGAGGTGGGCGACATCTCGGAGAAATACTACGGCGAAGCTTCCTACGGCGTATCGCACGAAATGGCGGCGTCTTTCACACGCTCGGGGCAGATAAAGGAAATATACGTCGAGCGCAACAAAGAGGTCAAAAAGGGCGACGTGCTGTGCGTTCTGCGCTCTGAGGAGATAGAGGAGCAGATAGACGAAGCCAAGGTGTGGCTCAATCAGGCAGAGAGCACCTATAACAAGCTCCTTGCAAAGGGCGGCGTATCGGCAACAGAGCTTGAATACGCAAGGATAGACTACGAGCTGCAAAAGCTTGGTTACGAGAAGCTTCAGAGAGAGCTTTCGCAGTACACGGTGACAGCCCCCTGCGACGGCACGATAGTTATGATAAACGACCGCAACCGTGAGCTTAACGTCAACACCAAGGTCTACCCCGACTGGCTATGCATGATAAGCGACAACAGCCAAAATGCCCTAAGCTGCAAGATGATACAGAAAGTTGACAGCATAGGCTACGGCACGAGAGTCATAATAACCTCCACCGTGGGCGAATACGAGGGCTATGTGACGGGAATGTACCAGCAGGGCGAGGACGCCACGGCGCAGTACATCTATGAGATACGCTGCGACAGCAAGGACGTCGAGGGCGCAAACAAGTTCAAGGTATGCTTTGACGTCTACGACAAGGCAGACGTTGTGAAGATACCCGCAAAGGCCGTAAAGACCATAGGCGAGCGGACGTTTGTCAACATTCTTGTAGGCGGCGTAAAGGTCGAGCAGGACATTGAGACAGGCATAGCAGACGGCGACATGGTCGAGGTGACCAACGGCCTTGTCGGCGGGGAAGAGATAATTATTAATGGTGAATAGGAATAAGCGGCAGAGGGATAGCTCTGCCGCTTTTTATGGTTTTTTGTTTTATTATAGCTTTTCAAACAGTTCGCTTGGGGTTATCGCTGTGACCTCCGAGAGCGCAAAATCATCAGCATTTCGTGTGATGATGTAGTCAGCCTGTGCTGTCTTGGCGCATTTTGTCTGTATACAGTCTTCAAAATCTTTGAAAGCCGTATTATCTATTGCCGATATGACCTCGCTATGCGTTGCCCCGACTACTTCAAGCAGGTCGCATACAGAGCGCAAAGCCTGCCTGCGCTGGCGCTCGGGCACTTTTCTGAGAATATACCATATTGTAGTGACTGTATGGAGTGCAATACACCCGTCAGCCTTTTGCGAGCTGCAAAGCTCCATTACTTGCCTGGCGTCATCATAAAACGGCTCACGCCTGAGAAGAAAGTCAAGCACGATATTAGCGTCAATCAGCAGTACCATACTTTTCCTCCATAGCCTCGGCATATTCCTTATCCGCATCAAACCCCTCGGGCAGGTCGAGTTTAAGGTTTTCGAGTGAAGCGAGGGCGGCTTTTTTTCTTTCGAGCCTGTCAGCATCACTTAAGCGCATAAGTTTTATCTCGTCTGTCGCAAGCGTTATTATAGCTTGTATCTTTTCATCGGGCAGCTGCTGTAGAAGCTGCATAGCCTGTTCCTGTATCATAGACATAAAGCTCACCCTTTCTCATATGGTTTTGGTCGTTTTTCTGATTATATTATACACCAAAAAACGAAAAAAAGCAATAGAGTGTGCAACAAATGGCTTTTTTCTTAAATTTCCTCTTGGGGACTTGATTTTTTCAAAATAATGTTATATAATATAACTTGGCATAAAATTTAGTTCGGAGGAATAAACTATGATGGAGCTTTTATCCAATGTATGGATAAAGAGGACCGTTGCGGTCTTTAATATAATGTATCTGGGCATAATCACGATGCTCACCTACGCAACATTTCTTTACACGCTGGAGATAAACGACGGCGCAGAGGGCACGTTCTACGGCATATATATCGCAGCGAGTGCGCTTTTCCTGCTTCTGATGATCTACGCAAGAGAGCAGAAAGTCACCAGCATAATCGCACTTATAATGCTGCCCGTGGTGTTCTGTTTGCTTTTGTTCAATATGGGCAACTGGCTTTTGATAGTTCCGCCGTTTATAGTGGCGCTCGTGGGCTTTTTCGTCTGCGGGGTGGGTGATACCACAAAGGTAATAATGGGCACTATCTACCTGCTTTTATACGTTCTTGGCATAGTTACATATATCGTTATGAATATGCTTATGACAGGCAACTCGACAGAAACGCTCATCGACATCAATCTTGAACCCGGCACAGAAGTTTATGACCTCTACAAAGGCTCTGCCGAGAAGATAAACATGATGACAAACTACAAAAACACCGTATCGCCCGACGGCAAATACCGCTTCTACATAGCTGACGTACAGAACAGCTTCAAGGGCTCGGTGAACATCTACGTAGTGCCCTACGGTCAGGACAAGGACCTTAAGTTCTTCAAGCTAAGGCAGAAGGGCATCAAGAAGACCATATCTTCACAGGGCAAGAGGGGCATTATCCCCGACGTGGGCTGGCTTGACGAGACACACATCTTCTACCGCCTGACAGACGGCGGCGAAGAGCACGTTTCCGAGGTCAACGACTCGGTAATGCCGAAGAAGCAGTATTTGGGCTTCTTAGGCTTAAGCTAAATAATTATACAAAGCCTCGCAGAGTTGCGGGGCTTTTATTTAATTCATAATTCATAATGCATAATGCATAATTGAGGTGTCTTGATTTATCCGCAAGCGGATACTGATTTATCCGTAAACGGATAAATCGCAAGTTTTGCTGTGCAAAACGTTGGCCTTGCGGCGGACGGATTTTAAAAGCGGCTGCGCCGCTGGTTGCGGTTTAATAATTGATAATTGCCGCCGCAGGCGCACCTCAATTATGCATTGCCCCTCATCTCCCGATGTATCTTAGATCATTCATTGTCTGTTACGCAAATAACTATAGCTTTAATAATTTTACTATTGACAAATCACAAAAAATCGGATAGAATAATATATGTATGTGATTTAATTAATGCAACTAAAGGGAAGGGTGTTTTTATGCTGATGAAAAGGCTGGTATGCACGCTTGCGGCGGCAGTTATGGCCTGCGGCTGTGCAATGAC
>CADAGC010000058.1:0-17381 GCA_902787365.1 uncultured Ruminococcus sp.
TTCAAATGCAAGCTGTCTTTTCATCTGTAAAGCTATCTGTTTATCAAGCACAGGCAGGCGGTTTCTTGCATTACTGTAGCCCTTTGCAAGTGCTGCCATAGCAGTCTTTGCTGTTCCTCGCTCGACAGCCGAGCCGTCAGCAACACTGTCTAAAAGCTTATAGTGAACGAGTATCGCCGCCGCATCAACAGGCAGCTCAAGCCCTTTATTGTCATAGACGCAAAGCCTTTTATTTATCGGGTGAACAGGGCAGCGCTCACGCCTTGCCTTGACGGGTATCTCATTTACCGCCATATTCATCATAGCAAGAAAAGTCATATCATAGCTGAGCGTCAGACGAGATGCCTGACCCGTCCGCTTTGCCATTTGCTTGCAAAGGCCGCAGTATATGGCCTGATATGTCTCATATTCACATATTCTGAGATACGGCTTGAAAGCCCTTATATAACCAAACATAAGCTGCTCCGTCTATATTATTCCCCGAATGTGTAATTCTCGTGGTAAAGTTTTATATACTTACTAAAATTATACTACTTTTTGGGGAAAATGTCAACAAATACATTTTTAAAATATCCGATGCCCCATATGAAGCATCGGATATTCAGCCTGCATTCATTTTTATAGCCACCACATCATCAAGGGGCACCGTCTGCTTATCAAGGAAGATAAACTCTCTGTTGAACGTGTCGATACGGCGAAGAGTGCCCGTTATATCCTTAAGGCAGCCGCCCTCTTTATACTTATCCTTAACAAAATAGGTAAGTGTGACTGACGGCTGCTCGGGCAGCTTTTCATAAAGTTCGTTAAAGCTTTTATCAAGCCCCTCGGCGTCATCATCGCAAAGCACAGGTCTGCTCTCGGTAAAGCGTGCCTGCTCGGATATTATCATTTCAAAGCCTGTAAGCGCCGCAAAGGGCGCAAACTGCGCCGCCCTGTCGTGAAGCGGCATATGCTTATGCCGTGGTGATGCCTCATAGGGCATATCTATTATATCATCATAATTATTCATACTGTTCACCTACGCTTTATGGCCGCCTATCTGGCGGTTTCTTTCTATAGCCGTAGCTCCGTCAAGGAAATTAGCCCCCTTAAGCACGGCGTTCTTGCCGTATTTGCGCTTGATACGAAGCATGGCAAGCTGCAGATTCTTCTCCCTGTCAAGGGCAAAGAGCCTGTCGTTATACTCCTCGTCGCTGACTATCGGTGAAAACAGGTCAAGCTGCTCATACTGCTGCGAGGGCGGCATATGCTTTTCACTTATCACGCCGCAGGCGGTTATGCAAAGCCGCCGTGAATATAGGTCTTTATCATATATACGGCTAAAAAGCTCATTGATAGCCTCGGTTATCATTTTGGCAGAGCAGGTATACTGCGGCAAATTCTGCGTGCCGTGGGCATGCCGTGGGATAAGCCTGCCGTAGTGGTCTTTTTTCACCTCGCCCTTGTAGTTTGCTTTAATATCGCTGTCACGCAGATTTTTTATATCATAGCCGATAGTGAGAGTGAGCTTTTTGGTCACAAGCCCCTTGCCCGAAAGGTCTAAAGCAAGCATATCAGCCATTTCCCACAGTATAAGGCGGGTAGTCTCACAATCGGTAGCGCAGGTGAGCACCTGCCCCGATGTTATGGAATTGCTCACGGGGCGGTAGTTCTTTATATCACGCATAGTGCAGGGCTCATAGCCCCAGGCGTGGTCGATAAGCAGCTCGGCATTGACCCCGAAGAGCTTATAAAGCTTATCCACCCCATAATCAGAAAGGGAAAACCTCGCCACATCGCCCATAGTATAAAGGCCGCCTGCGGCAAGCTTGGTCGAATAGCCTGCACCGATACGCCAGAAATCGGTTATTGGCTTATGCGACCATAAAAGGCGGCGGTAGCGCTGCTCGTCAAGCTCAGCTATCCTCACACCGTCTTTATCGGCAGGCATATGCTTGGCAACTATATCCATAGCCACCTTGCAGAGATAGAGGTTAGTGCCTATACCTGCTGTGGCGGTTATGCCCGTGCATTTGAGCACATCACGTATCATAGTCATAGCCATATTATGCGCCGAGCCGCCGTAGGAAGCGAGGTAGGCAGTAGCGTCTATAAACACTTCATCTACCGAGTATACGTGTATATCCTCGGGGGCGACGTATTTAAGGTATATCTTGAATATCTCGCCGCTGGTCTTCATATACAGCGCCATTCTCGGCGGCGCTGTGATATAGTCAAGGGCAAGTGAGCTGTCTTTTGCAAGCTCGCTCGCCTTACAGGAACTGCCTGTAAGCTTATGTGAGGGGGCGGCACGGCGCCTTTTATCATTTATCTCCCCCACCGCAGTTATCACCTCAAAGAGCCTTGCCCTGCCCTGGATACCGTATGCCTTTAAAGACAGACGCATAGAAGCTCTTAAGGTCTATTGCGATATACGTTTTCTGCATACGGTTTCACCCCCATTCGCCAAACAAAAGAACATTTGTTCCTTTATATAATTATAGCACATACATCTCATTTTGTCAACACCATATATAGAAAATATTTTCGCATTTTGATCAAGATATCGGTGTATTGAAAATTAGGGGAAAATATGATATACTGGTATATAAAGACATATATGGGGGAAAAATGATGACCAAAATACTAATAATAGAAGACGACACAAGTATCGGCAATATGCTTGAAAAGCTGCTGACAAGCGAGGGGTACGAAACGAGCAGGGCATACTCGGGAACTGAGGCGCTTTTGATATTAAAGTACGAAAAGCCTGCTTTGATACTGCTTGACCTTATGCTGCCGGGGCTTAGCGGCGAGGAGCTTTTGCCGAAGATAAAGGACACACCCGTGATAGTGATGAGTGCAAAGGGCGACTCGGCAACAAAGGTAGATATGCTGCTGGGCGGAGCGTATGACTACATAACAAAGCCCTTTGACACAGATGAGCTGCTTGCAAGGATAACGGTAGCGCTGCGAAAGCACTCGGAAACAAGCAGCGGCATAATAGCCTGCAAAGGAATGACGCTTGACACGCAGACACACGAAGTAACTATCGGTGACGAGCCTATAAAGCTGACAAGGACGGAGTTTGCGATACTTAAGCTTTTAATGCAGAACCCCGACAAGGTCGTTGCAAAGCTCACGATTCTTGACCGCATAAGCGAAGACACCCCCGACTGCACAGAAAGCTCGCTAAAGCAGCACATAAGCAATCTTCGCAAGAAACTAAAAGCCGCCGACGGGCAGGACAGGATAGAGGCCGTCTGGGGAATAGGGTTCAAGCTGAGATAGTTCATTATAGTGTGGATTTTCATGGGAAATTATTTGTATAAATCGGATAATACAGGAGGCAACTATGTGTCTAATATGCGATCGAATTGATATGATAAATAATGGAGAAAATCCTTATTTTGTAAAGGAACTTGAAACAGGATATGTGGTGATAGGTGATAATCAGCATTTCTATGGCTATACGCTGTTTCTATATAAGCAACACGGTAAAATGACAGAATTATTTCATCTTGACCTTAAAGAGAGGGCAAAGTTCCTTGAAGAAATGACGATAGTTGCCGAAGCTGTGTCAAGAACTTTTGGCGCAGAAAAGATAAACTATGAACTACTCGGTATGGGCGATGCTCATCTTCATTGGCATATATTTCCAAGAATCAACGGGGACATTGAAAACTACGGAAACAATGGCAGAGGCCCGGTTTGGTGGTATCCTATGGAGAAAATGTATTCCGATGACAATAGACCAAACAAGAAACAACTTGCGAATATGAAACAAAAACTACTTGATGAATTAGAAAAACTACTGTAAATTCTGATTTATCTTAGCAAAGCAATTATTGTCACAATAATAGAAATCTTTACCTAATCTTTACTGTTTTCTTTACCGCTTTCTTGACCTTTATATGATATACTCAGGATAAAGAAAACAGCAAAGGAGAGAATGCTATGGAATATGTAATGAAAACACAGTCGCTGTCAAAGCGATACAAGAAATTCACAGCGCTTGACAACTTGTCAATGAACGTTCCCAAAGGCTCGATATACGGCTTTGTGGGAAAGAACGGCGCAGGCAAGACAACACTTATAAGGATAATAACAGGCCTGCAGCCGCAGAGCGAGGGCGAGTTTGAGGTGTTCGGCGCTAAGGACAGCACAAAGGACATCTACCAAAGCCGCCGCAGAATGGGTGCGATAGTTGAGACCCCATCTATACACCTTGACTGCACAGCAGAGGAAAATATGCTCTCTATGTACCGCATAATGGGCATACCCAAGGACAACAGGGTAAACGAGATACTTACACTCGTAGGACTTGGCGATGTGGGAAAGAAAAAGGCAAAAAATTTCTCACTTGGTATGAAGCAGAGGCTGGCTATAGCTATGGCGCTTTGCAATGACCCTGATTTTCTGATACTTGATGAGCCGATTAACGGCCTTGACCCGCAGGGCATAGTCGAGATAAGAGAGCTGATACTTAAGCTAAACCACGAAAAGCACATAACCGTGCTGATATCGAGCCACATTCTCGATGAGCTGTCAAGGCTTGCAACACATTACGGCTTTATCGACAGAGGCAGGCTTATTAGAGAAATGAGCGCTGAGGAGCTTGAAGCGGAATGTAAAAAGTGCTTATGCCTGACTGTATCGGATATCGGAGCGCTGACAGCTTATCTTGAAGAGATGAGCGCTGATTACAAGGTAACAGGTGACAACAGCGCAAACATCTATTCGGATATACGCATAAATGCCCTTATTACGGCGCTTGACAAAAAGGGCTGCGAGGTGCTTCATATAAGTGAAAAGGAAGAGAGCCTTGAGAGCTTCTTCATCAATCTTATAGGAGGTGAGGGTAATGAGTAAGCTGTTATACGATAACCTTGTAAGAATGAGCAGATCATTCATGCTTAAGATGTGTCTGCTGTTTTTCATAGCCGTCCCTGCTATTCACATCATCCTTAGCAAAAACAATCCCCGGGTCACGGAATACGGCTCTATCAACATAGAAGGACTGTTTTTCATACCCATGGTATTCAGCGTGCTGGCTGGTACGTTCTTAGCGCATGATTATTTGCAGAACACTATCAGAAACAAGCTGATAGTAGGCCACACACGTACTAACATCTATATATCCAACCTTTTATGCATTTCGGCTTATCTGTTTATAATGGTTATCCTATACGAGGCTGTGGCTATGGGAATAGGCATTCCCGTAATAAACGACAAGAGCCTTGATGGCGATATAATAACGAAGAATATGCTGTTTGTGATACCTATGCTGATATCTATATCATCTATCACGGTATTCTTGGGTATGACACTTAAGAGCAATGCGGGAACAATGGCTTTATTTATGTTTTTCTATGCGTCAATGGCATTCGGCATATTCGCTATAGACCCCGAAATGAGCTATGACTGGATAAAGGAAGTCGCAAAATGGCTGCCCTCGGCACAGCTTATGATGCTGAACAATGCGCAGGTAGTAGACGAGCCTGTATTAAAGATAGTATATGCGGCGATAGTTACAGCTGCAACTACGGGCGGCGGGCTGGTATTATTCAAGAAAGCTGACCTTAAATAAAGGAGTGAATTAATATGGTATGGCAGGCTGTGGCAATAATTATAGCACTAATTGTCATCATAGCCTTGCTATGCCTGAAAATAATGCTCTTAAAGCGCTCGGCAAAGGAGATAGGCAGGCAGTATAAGGAAAAGCTTGGCAATGACACCAATGTGCCGATAGGCATATCATCTGCCGACAAGGATATGCAAGACCTCACAAGGAACATCAACGAGCAGCTTCGTGAAACAAGGCGGCAGCAGGTGCGCTTTGAGCAGGGCGACAATGAGTTAAAGACTGCTATAACGAACATATCGCACGACATAAGAACGCCGCTGACGGCGATAAACGGCTATCTTAAGCTGCTTGAAAAGGAACAAAAAAGCCAGGAAGCCGAGGAATATCTGAGGATAATCACCGAAAGGACCGAGGCGATGAAAGCGCTGGCGGACGAACTGTTTGAGTATTCTGTAATAGTATCCAAAAAAGAGGATAGCAAACCCGAAGAGGTACATATAAACAGGCTGCTTGAAGAGAGCATAACAGCCATGTATGGCGCACTCACCGAGAAAGGCATAACCCCCGAGATAGATATTACAGACCAGAAAATTGTACGCATTACCGACAAAGAAGCGCTCGCAAGGGTTTTCTCGAACATACTGTCAAACGTGATAAAGTACAGCGAGGGCGATTTGTCCGTTAAAATGGACAGCGACGGGCTGATAGGCTTTTCAAATTTAGCCCCTGCGCTCACAGAGACCGAAGTCGAGCGGCTGTTTGACAGGTTTTACACCGTCACCGATGCAAGGGCCTCAACAGGGCTTGGGCTGTCGATAGCAAAGACCCTTGCCACAAGGGCAGGGGCTGACATATCGGCAGAGTTTAAGGGCGGCAGGCTGACTATATGGGTCAAGGTTTAAAAACCATACCGCAATTCGCCATATTTTTTGGCGGAATGCGGTATTTTTTGTGCTAATATGGATATTGACAATTCTTTGTTTGTATGTTATACTAAACTCGATAATGAGAAAGTATGATTATTTAGCGAAAAGAATATAATGAGGGCAATTATATATGGATATTAGTAACCTATTTGAACTCCTTTGCGGAATGGCTATGTTTATGTTCGGTATGTCACTTATGGGCGACGGTCTCAAAAGAGCCGCAGGCGCACGGCTTGAGCGTTTGCTTGCAAAGCTGACCAATACTCCGCTAAAGGGAATACTGCTCGGTACAGGCGTTACGGCAGTTATTCAGTCCTCCTCGGCGACATCGGTAATGACCGTCGGCTTCGTAAACTCGGGAATGATGAAATTCCGCCAGTCGATAGGCATTATCTTAGGCTCGCTGCTCGGTACATCTATCACAGGCTGGATCATAGCGCTTTCAGAGGTGCAGGGCGGCGGCGGCATAGCGGCTCTCCTTTCCACCACGACTATGACAGGGCTTATAGCAGTTATAGGCTTTATTTTCAGATCATTCTCCAAAAGGCACAAGAACACGGGCGACATAATGCTGGGTTTCGTTGTGCTTATGGTAGGCATATCTTCAATGAGCGGAGCTGTTGCACCGCTTTCACAGAGCAAATCTTTCGTAAGCATACTTACGATGTTTTCAAACCCCGCACTTGGTATTTTAGCAGGTACTGCTTTCACGGCTGTTTTACAGAGTGCATCGGCGGCTGTCGGTATCTTACAGGCTTTGACCGCAACAGGCGCTATCGACTTCAAGACGTCACTTCCGATACTTTTCGGTATCTCGATCGGTGCGGCTGTGCCTGTTCTTCTCTCGGCATTACAGGCAAGTGTTGAGGGCAAGAGAACTGCTTTTGTTTATCTCTTCGCATCGGTGATAGGCGTTATAATATGCGGCGCTATCTTCTATATACTTGATGCATTTATAGGCTTTGGCTTTATGAGCGCAAAGATGACGACTATATCAATAGCGGCAGTAAACACGCTGTTCAGGCTTGCGAATGTCATAATTCTGATGCCGTTCATTGGGGCGCTGGACAAGCTGACCTGCACGATTATTCGGGACAAGCACCCCGACGACGAGCAGGATATAAACCAGATTCAGCTTGAAGAAAGATTTCTCCCCTACCCCTCACTTGCGATATCGCAAAGCAGAAGTGCTATTTATGATATGGCAAAAACAGCCGCAAAAAGCGTGAACAAATCGGTCTCAGCGCTTGATGAATACTCGGACGAGCTGTTCAACAAGGTCAAGAAATATGAAGACCTTGCCGACAGATATGAAAACGACATAGGCACTTATCTGATGAGACTCTCACAGGGCGAGTTAAAGGAAAGTGAGAACGCAGACGTATTCAAGTTCCTTCACACGCTCACAGACTTTGAGAGAATAACAGACCATTGCATGAGCATTGCCTATATCGCCAAAAACAACAAGGAAGAGAACATAGTTTACTCGCAGAAAGCAGGCACCGACTTAGGGCTTATCGTTGAAGCCGTTAAGGAGAATATGGAGCTTACGGTCAATGCCTTCATGAACGAGAACTGGAAGCCTGACGGGCGTGTATCTGCACTCACGCAGGTGATAAGAGCGCTTTGCACACGTGCGGAAAAGAACCACGTTAAGCGCTTGCAGGCGGGAGAATGTTCGCTGAAGCAGGGCTCTGATTACGGCAACCTGCTTACCGACCTCGAAAGAATAGCCGTACACAGCTCAAAGGTCATAATGGCCATGCTTGAAGTTGAAGCTGACAGCTACCACATACATCTCACAGGCGAGCAGTCACTTAAGATAAGAGATAATATGATAGAAAAATCGACGCAGGAATACATTAACAAATACGGCATTGAGCTTTCGGAATTACAATTAAACAGATAAACTAAATGCCCGTCGGCTGTAACAAGTCGGCGGGCATGGTCATAACAAGGAGAAGAAAATGATAACAGAGCTTAAATACTCAAACACTAACACATACCTGATAAGCGGCAGCAAGGGCAGTCTGCTATTCGACACGGGCTGGGCAGGAACATTTCCTGCATTTTGCAAGGCATTAGGCGACAAGGGGCTTATGCTACAAGATATTGATTATCTAATGATATCGCACTTTCACCCCGACCACTACGGCATAGCGCAGGATATAGCCGACAAGGGCGTTACTCTTGTGGTGGTTGACATTCAAAAGGACTATATACACAGCTATGACAAAGTGTTTTTTAAGGATAAACACACAGATTTTAAACCGATAGATGATGAAAAGATAAAGCTAATAAGCTTAGATGACAGCCGAGAATTCTTAAGCGGTTTAGGGATAAGCGGCGAGGTGTTCCACACCCCGGGGCACAGCAATGACTGCATATCCTTATGGATAGATGACGAAAAAGCGCTGTTTGTGGGCGACCTCAACCCTTTATATGAGCTTGAAATGCACAAGGGCACGCAGATAGCCAAAAGCTGGGAGCAGCTGCTTGTGCTGAAGCCCAAGAAAGTTTACTACGGCCACGCAAAGACTGCTGAACTGCAACGAGGGCTTTTCAGAAAAGAGGCAGCAGCTACCGACATATACTCACTTGTCAAGCAGATAATGAAGCTTGTAGACAAGGGATACACCGCCGAGCAGATAATGGACAAAACGGGTGCGGATATGACATTCATAACAGACGTGACGAGAATGTATGTGACACATCAGAACGTGAGTGTGCAGGGAATACTTGACAGGATAGAGATAAAAGGAAAATAATACTCAAAACATCAAGAAAAGAAAAATAAAAAATGCTATAATAATCACAGCAATAAAAAAAGGAGGGGCGAAACTATGCGGACAAATGAAAAGCCCTGGGACTGGAACATGGTACAGGGCAAAGGACGTGAAAAATGGCTCGAGCCCTGCGAAGAAAGCCATTACTATGCATACAAGTGGAAGAAGCAAGGCAAAAAAAGCATACTCGACCTCGGCTGCGGGCTGGGGCGGCATTCCCTGATGTTTGCAAAGGAGGGCTTCAAGGTCACAGCAATTGACATATCTCACGAAGCAATCAGCTATGTAAGAGAGACCTCTAAAGAAAAAAATGTTGATATTCTTGCAAAAGTGGCAGATATGACAAGGCTGCCTTTTAACGACAATGCCTTTGACTGTGTTTTTGCCATGCACTCTGCGGGTCATTGTGACACCGAAGGAATGAATAAGATCATTTCTGAGATCAGGCGTGTACTAAAACCCGACGGCGTTGTATTTATGACACTTTGCTCAAAGCAGACTTACAGCTATACAGAAGCCGATCTGCCAAGGATAGATGAGAACACATTACTGAAAACAGAAGGTCCCGAGCAAGGTGTAGCACATTTCTTTGCCGACAAAGAGCTTATAAAACAGCTGTTCTCTGATTTTGAACTTACTAAAGTCAGACACATTGATGACTGCTGCGAAAACGGAAGCTGGAAAAATCAAAAGCACTATTTCATTGAAGCAGTCCTGCACAAACAAGCACAGCCTCTTGATTATTCAGAAATCCTTGGCAAAAAGGTACATTGTACCATTGACAGGCCTCTCGGCACAGCGCACCCGAGATTTCCCAAAATGATATACCCGATAAACTACGGTTATGTCAATGATATTAAAGGCGGTGACGGAGCAGAGCAGGATGTTTACATTCTGGGTATAGATAAGCCATTAGATCACTTTGACGGAACGGTAACTGCTGTTTATCACCGATTCAATGATATAGAGGATAAATGGATAGTCACGCCTGACGGTATGGAAGGGCAGTTTAACAAAGAAGAAATACTCAGGCTCATAGATTTTCAGGAAAAATTCTTTGACGGTGTGCTGATAACACAATAATGTGAAACGGACTATTGCGGCTGTGCAATAGTCCGTTTTATTATTTAATATGTCTGAAATGCGAGGGGGTCATTCCCTCATAGCGGCAGAACAGCTTTGAGAAATAGCTGCCGCTGCAAAAGCCTACTCTTTCTGCTATATCTTCGATCGACAGCTCTGTTGACAAAAGCAGTTCCTTAGCAGCCTGTATTCTTCTCTTAGCTGCATATTCCATAGGGCGGGAATGAAGATAGCGTTTAAAAAGGCGACACAGCTGCTGCTTTGACAGACCCGCCGCTTGGCAGAGTTCGTCCATTGTAATCGGCTGAGTGTAGTTATTATCAATATAATCAACGGCTGACAGGATAGCGTGATTTGAGGTCATAACACGGCTTTTGAAATTCTTCTGCCTTGAAAGCTCGATGAGAAAATTATACAAATAGCCTGACGCTCTGAAATTGCCGCTTATCCTGTCGCCCCTCAATGAACGATGCATCATTGAGAAGAAATGTTCAAGCAAGGCTGTATCGGTAAGTTCAAATATACACAGGCTGTCAAGCTTCAAGTATACAAGCAGTTCATCACAGGCCGAGCCTGCAGGAACTACCCAATGGATATCCCACTCATTATCCGTCGGATAATACTCGTGAGGGAGGTTTGCAGGGATAATTATGGCATTCCCTGCACCAATCTCACTGACCCTGCCCTCTGCCTTGATAACTCCCCTGCCCTTGGTGCAGTAAAGAATCTGCGGATAGGGAAAGCCCTCGCCACGGGTCGTTTTAGGCTGGCAGATATGCTTGCCCATATTGACAAGATAAAGCGGCAAGGCACTCTCCTCACCTATTATTGGAAAATCACAAAAGAACATAGCTCACGCCTCCAACAAGATGATACTATTGTTATAGTTATATACTATCATTTATTGACATTTTTGTCAATAGCGGGTATAATATAGCAAAGAATTGTTTATGACCACGACTACAGGAGGGATAAATATGACGATAAGAAACATTACCGCAGCGGCTTTGGCGACGTTTTTGGGGCTGTCGATGACAATACAGGCAAATGCCATGACAGATCTTACACCTACAGCTTCGGTGCATAAGTTTGATCTAGGAAGCGAAGAGGTCGGCGGCTCGGGAGTTGAGATAGACAAGGACACGGGCAAATCACAGAACTGGGTCAAGGTAATTCAGCCATTCAACGAATTACAGCTTTTTGAAGATACGGGCGACCCCGACATTGCGGCTGTTGCTGTGACCTTTGAAGTATCCGACTGGTCGGGAAAGGAATTCAACATCGGCTGGGGTGCTTTGATAACCTGGTATGATGAATCGGGCAACTGGTATGGCTTTGAGGATTTCAAAGGCACATCAGACTATGTCATCAATTCAAACGGCGAATACACGGTGGTTTGTGACCTAGGCAAATTCAGCCTTGCTCACGAGCAGACTTACGGCATAAATATGCTGCAAGCGCTTGAAATGGTAGTTGACGGTGTTGAGGAGGGCGACAAGACCGTGATCGAGGTCAAGAGCGCAAGGCAATACTACAACGGTGAAGCCATAGAGAACGCAAAGCTGCCCGACGGAACAGAGATACCCATAGAAACAGCTGCGCTTACATTAGATGACGAGAGTACAGCTGACGCTTCTTCAGAGAGCGATTCAAGCATAGCAACCGATTCGTCGGCTGAAACTGCCGACAGCAGCTCGCAGGTCGAATCCAAGGCTGACAGCTCTTCTGCATCAAAGGCGGATAGTTCTGTTTCAGATAGCAGCAAAAGTGATGATGATAAATCAAATATGAGCATATTTATAATAATCAGCATTGGTGCTGTGATTTTGATAACTGTAGTTATAACTATAGCAAGCAGGAAAAAATAAGCCTCCAATCGTGGCCAAAAGCCAATAATCTACGATCCCCCGATACTATGTACGCACACACGGTATCGGGGGAATGTATTTTATGCAAGCCTAACCACAAGTGTAGCGTTGAATCTATCATCTGATATATCGGCGTAGACCTCGCCGCCCATAAGCGTCATAAGGCGCTTACAGATAAACAGACCCAAACCGTTGCCGCTTTTTGAGCCGACATTTTCACCACGGTGAAAGCTCTCAAATATCTGAGGAAGCTCTTTCTTTTCAAGCGTACAGCCCGTGTTTGAAACGGTTATCAGCTCGCAGCCGTCCATTTTATCAAACATTAGCTCTATCTCTCTGCCGTCGCCGTATTTAATGGCGTTTTCTATCAGATTCTGCAAGCACTCACCCAGACGGTCAGCGTCACAGGAAAGTATGCAGTCATTGTGATCGGTCAGCTTAAGCTGTGTTCCCGCCATAGAAAGCTGCGGGGAATATCTTGCGATCACCTTATCAATAATTACGCTTAAGAACACCTCACCGATATTCACCTCAAAGACCATAAAGTCCTCGCTTGCGGCCTTGGTTATCTCGCTTACAAAGTGCTCTATCTCATCAGCACGGCTATTGATGCTCTCGGCTGTTTCACGTTGTTTTGCCTCGTCCTTATAAAGCCCTTTGGCAAGCGCCTTAGCGTTTAGTTTTATAGCAGAAAGCGGCGTTTTTATATCATGGGAAAGCGACAGCAGCAAAAGCTTTTTATCCTTTTGCATGGTGAGTTCTTTCTTGCGGCTATCCTCAATGCTCTCACGAAGCAGATTGACGCCCCATGTGAATTTACCGAAAAACCTGCTCTTTTCCTCGGGTATCTCTATTGACAGGTTGCCCTTTGCAAGCTCCTGCGGCACGCTGTTGAGCTTACCGAACGGAACGATAATATGCTTTTTGATATATACAAAGAAACACACGAGCATCATAAATACGGCAGCCATAACACAGTTTGCGGCTATGACAGTGTATTTATCTTCAGAAAATCTGTATTCAACACGGTATAACGCCCCGTCTGCATTTATCACAAGATAATGCTCATCAGATATATAGTCGTGATCATCATCTATCTTATAAACGCCCGTGATGTATTTATATTGTGAGACGTCTGTGCTGCCCGTTTGTGATATCTGGTCGGAAAGTCGCTTTGCTTCAACACGGTAATAGCCGTCATCAAAGTTTCGATCAAGCAGGAATACATTCAGCAAAGCCGTCAGCAATATTAGCACACAAAAGGTGATGATATATAGTCTTCTGAACGATTTCATACGAACTTATACCCCACTCCCCATACCGTGAGAAGGCGCCTGGCGTTTTTGGGGTCATCACCAAGCTTCTGACGAAGGCGGTTTATATGCACATGGAGCGTTTGCAGCTCAGAATCGCTGTCACTCCCCCACACAGAGTTGAAAAGATATTCTTTTTTAAGCGCTTTACCCTGATTCTCGATAAGCAACGCCAACAGATCAAACTCCTTTGAAGTAAGTTCAACAGCCTCGCCGTCTATCTCAGCCGACTTGCTGACAAGGTTAAGGGTAACACCGCTTGCCGAGATGATCTTCCGCTGATATCGGCGCTTGAATATGCCTTTGATCTTTGCTATTAGTATATCTATATCATACGGCTTTTCGATATAATCATCAGCGCCGAGATCAAATGCGCCAAGCTTATCCTCCTTATCCGTGCGGCAGCTGACAATAAGAATCGGCGTGTCAGCTTTCTCACGAAGCTTTGAACAGACCGCAAAGCCGTTAACATCAGGCAGGTTGATATCAAGCACCACAAGTCTTGCGCCGTAGCGCTCAAAAAGCATGATAGCTTTATCACCACTGTCAACGCAGGATACCGTATAACCCTCAGCCCGCAGAAAATCTGTAAGCAGAGCGCTTAGTTCCTTATCATCCTCAACTATCAGAATATCCGTCATACTATCACCACCTGGTTTTATTTTAACATATTCCAACAAATAAAGCAAGAGGCAGGAGGTTTCTACAGCCCAGTTCCTGTCTCTTGCATCATATCACCAGCCCTGCTCCATAAGCCAGCCGTTAAGCTCACGCTCACGGTCACGCAGGCTCTTTTCTTCGCTGTCAAAGTGACCAAGCACCTTTTCGCCGACTATACTTCCGTCAACAAGATAGAGAACCCTGCTGCATTTTGCTGCGACCTTAGGGTCATGGGTAACACACATAACGGTAGTTCCGTCATTATTGAGCTTGAGCAGCTCGTTCATTACCTCGTCGGAGCTTGAACGGTTAAGCGCTCCTGTAGGCTCGTCGGCAAAGATTATTTTCGGGCTGTTTATCATACTGCGGCATATACAGGCTCTTTGCAGCTGACCACCCGACACCTCATTGATATCATTTGAGCCGACATCTTCTATTCCGAGACGCTTCATGAGCGCACGGCCACGCTCCTCTGTCTGAGCACGGGTCTCTTTATTGTTTTTTGACTTTACTGCGGGGAAAATGATATTATCAAGCACTGAGAGGTTTTTCATCATATACATCTGCTGGAAGATAAAGCCCATTTCATCGAGCCTTACCCTTGCAAGCTCTTTATCGTTAAGGCTTGCTGTTTCCTTTCCGTTAAAGATGACCTCACCTGCTGTAACCCTGTCCATTCCTGAAACGCAGTAAAGAAGCGTTGACTTGCCCGAACCCGAGGGTCCCATTACAGCAACCATATCTCCCTCAGAAACAGTAAGATCTATATTCTTCAAAACATTGTTCTGACGCTTGTTTACCACGTATGTCTTGCAAAGGCCTTTTGCCTGTAAAACCGTATTCATTATGTTTCCTCCTTATTATTCTATGCTTGCCGTATCGGAAGCCTTTATAGTTTTTGTATACAATGCCGTGAGCCATGAGCCGATGACTGTTACACCTACAAGTATCATAGGGCAGATAAAGAACACTTCAAGCGGGTCATAGTTACACTTAATGCCTGTAACATCACCTATCATACTGCTGACAAAATTCATGACCGCATTACTTGCAGGCATAAGCACCGCTGTTGATATGATAAGTGCCAGAACTGCCGATATCACAAATCTTAAAGTATGCTGAGCTATGATACTGCTGTTTGGTATTCCTACCGCTTTCATAAGTGCTATCTCGCCCTTTTCCTTTGAAATAAAGCTTCTCTCCATAAGTATGACTATCATAAGCGTCACAATAACAGTGATCATCATCATCATCTGCTTGACAGAATTGAGCGTATCTGACATCTGTGTGGCTGTTTTGACAAGTTCAGAGGTAGTGCAGACCTTTTCGCTGTCGATGGCCTTTTTAATCTTTTCGATATATTCATCTTTCGTTTCATCATCAGGGTCGCCATCGAATTTTATATTAACACCCATGCTCTGGAAATTATTGTTCTCAACAAGATCTACATCGGGGTGCATAAATATACCATGACCGCCGTTTAAAAACGAAGAATACTTACCAGTTATTATATACTCATCGGTTTTATCGCCAATAGTTATGCTTACCCTGTCACCTATCTCGGCGTCAAGGTCATCAAGGGCATAGCCTGTCATCGCTACCTCGTCTCTTTTCTGCGGCATTGTGCCCTCATCAGCAGTTACAAGGTCATTCTTAAGACCTTTTGACACATAGCAGAACTCATTTGCAGTCTTATCACCGTGATCAACCTCATATCTGAAGCCCATAGTCATACCGCTCTCACCCTCGATACCGATATCTTCGAGCATTATATCGGTCTTGGCAAGGATATCTTTATAATTATCATAGTCAACAAATGCATCTACAAAATATGTGGTATCATATATATGAGCATCACATTCTGCCGCACCGAAAAGCCATGCCATATTCTCGCTCTTAAGGGTCAGCGCAAGGTTTGACATAAGCGTCATCATCAAAAGGCAGAGTGTAAATATGACAGTTATTATTCCAAACTGCTTGGGTGCGCTGACAAAGTCATTTATTGACATAAACACATTTGACGGAAGCCTTGAAGACCCGAGTCTGAGCAGGCTCTTTCTTTTAAAGCGCTCACCTGTTTCGCCGTTTCTTACTGCATCTATCGGGGATAGTTTATTGACCCTGCGTGTGCAAGTATAGCAAAACAGCATTATCAAAGCCACAACAGCCGCCGAGCTTAATAGCCCTATAAGTGCATTACTTCCGCATTCAAGCACCATATTCTGTGAAACGGAATCAAGCATCATACTGCCAAGAGGCAAAGAAGCAGCATAGCCTATCAAAGCGCCAACAATTGATATCACAAGATACTTGGCGATATAAAGAGATCTTATACTGCCGTTATCAACGCCGACGGCTTTCATAACACCTATCTCACGGTATTCCTCACTTATCGTAAACATAATAGTAAATCGAAGGACAACAAATACCGTTACCATAAGCACAGCGCTTATCATCATCATTATATAGGCCGCCACCATATCAAAAAGGAAGTATTCCTTTATCTCATCTCTTGGCATTACGTATGCATTTTCATATTTTTCAACAAGTTTATCTATCTTCTCGGTATCTGCGGCGTTTACAAATACGTCCTTATCGTCAAAAATATCATTCTTTTTGTGTTCTCCGATAAACTTTATGTCCTCAGCATCAAACAGAAGATAGGGTGATGCTGTAGCTTCATGAGCAATAGTCGGGCATTTTATAACGCCCATATATTTAAGACTCAGCTTGTTATCGTCAAAACTCAGCTCAAAGATATCGCCCTTGCTCACGTCAATATCCTGTATAAATGCAGCATTGGAATAAAAGCAGCCTTTTTCAACACCGTCTACAGTATTGTTTTCCTCGTCATAGAATTTCAGATACATTTCCTCATCAGATATCGTATAAGCTATGTCTATGAAATTATCCATTTTGCTTCCTTTATAGGTAAAGTTCTTCGAGCTTTCTATACAATAATGATGCTCGGTACCCACATAATCCACACCGTCAAGCGCCTTTAGCTCATCTTCCAATTCGCAGTCATACGGCATATTGACTCGTACATCAGGCACTTTTGCCATTTTGAAATAATTATCAACACCGCCTGTAACTGCAACAATATTTCCGGCGCTGGCTGATGCAAACATCGAGCACATGATGACAAAAAGAAGCAGTATTATATAAATTGGAATTTG
>CADAGC010000058.1:17485-24510 GCA_902787365.1 uncultured Ruminococcus sp.
CATAATAATTCTTAACAAGTCTTTAACTTTGAAAATGACATACAAAACAGCCCGAACGGTCGGTAAGTGACCGCATCGGGCTGACACATCAGTTTACATCAAAGCTTTATATCTATCGGGCTTTCGGTATTTATCGCCCATTATCTCATTCTTACGGTAATCACGCAGCATATCTATATCAAGTTCAGCGTAATACAGACCGGCCTGTGCAGGGGCTTCAAAGACGCACATATCCCTGACACCCGGCTCATCACGAAGCCATGCAACACCGTCAAACAAGGACGAGCGGCCGTTACAGTCGGGGTGACCCTCAGGGTAATTACAGGTCGCGACGGCCAGCATATTCTCATAAGCCCTCGTGCGCAGGGCGCAAAGGCGGTTTATCTCCATAGGGCAGGCGTTGGGAGCCAGGATAAGCTCGGCGCCCTTAAGCATAAGTATACGTGCGCTTTCAGGGAACTCTCTGTCAAAGCATATCATCGAGCCTACGCTTATAACGCCCTTCGCCGTATCAAGCTCGGTAACATAAAAGTCATTGCCTGATGAAAGAACCTTTTCAAGGTCGAAATCGCAGGTATGGACTTTTGAGTAATGAAGCCTCAGCTCGCCGTGTCTGTCAAAGAGAATGACGGAGTTCAGAGGCTTAGGGTCATGGGCTTCAAGAAAAGTGACAGCCACAGCTATCCCAAGACTTTTAGCAAGAGTTTTGAAGCTATTAACAAAAGGGCTATCGGCAGATATCGCAAGCGAGCGCAGTTCATCAGCATCCTGCGGGAGAGAGTAGCCATCGCTCCACATCTCAGGGAATAGTATAATATCTGCGCCGTTTTTTGCGGCTTCTATACAGGCATTTTTGCCGATTTCAAGTTGTTCGTCGAGTGTCTTGCCGGGAAGGAGCTGGGCGAAGGAGAGTTTCAGGAGCATTACTTCATCACCTCAA
Organism: uncultured Ruminococcus sp.; assembly: GCA_902787365.1. Classification (GTDB taxonomy): domain Bacteria; phylum Bacillota; class Clostridia; order Oscillospirales; family Ruminococcaceae; genus NK3A76. The sequence goes on from CADAGC010000058.1 coordinate 18,426, forward strand.
AATATAATCACACAGTAAGTATAACAAATCATTATGATTTTGTCAAGCAAGGCTATACAAAATGCCCTCACAGAAAACAACGGAAAATCATAACAAGGAAATGCTAAACCGAGTATTCTCTTAAATATTTAAACGGGAATGGAATAACAGTGTATTGCTCATTTCTGACAAATTCAACCGTCATAAGTGGGAAAAGATTATCCGCTTCGGGAGTTATACTATCTGAATAAACCTTACGTATCACACAAGCATTATGTAATGATGTCTGAAGATTACTTCTTTTGGCTCCCACAAAATATACAAGTGCTTCTTTATCATCCCACGTCTTCTCATAGTAGTATCTTATATTGCAGATGTTCTTAAGATAGTATTCTTCATCATTATCCCTGTTCTTAAATTCCGGGTTTATTCTTATACCATAATTTGCATATATAAACCTATTCAAAGCCGAGCCTGACTTTGTTTTGAGATTCAGACAAGAATTGACCGAACTGTAAGTCAGTTCATTCTCCATTTTAAGCTTTTTAATAACGTCATCTGCATAGTTAGCGTACATTGGCATTTCTTCTTTAAAAGCCGAAACAGCATCATAGATTGTTTCTTTAGAGAATGGTTTTTGATCAAGGCTTTCGGCAATTGCATATATATTTGGCATGGTTGTACAGGCAGTACGTACAATTGCCGAATAATTATCATCAGTCACCATAATACCTTCCATCGAATCAGGATATTTAGCATACTTATCTCTCAACTCATCAAATATAGTTATAAGCAGTAAATCATCGTCATTCAGATAATCCCTGGTGTCCAATGCTCTGAAATCCAAAGTCCCATCAGGTGAAATATTCATTATCTTATATAAATAATCCTTACTATTCTTATTTGTATCCTCATCATCCTTTTTAATTTTATCACAAGAAACAAATGTTACACTTTTATCATAGCAAAGAGTTTCCCAGTCAAAACACGATATCTTGCCGTTTTTTATATCTTGTTTTATGATAAGCTCTTGTATGATCTTTTTTATATCAACAGAAGGTTTTTTATTGTTTTTGTTTATTTCCAAATGCTTGCTTTCTTCAATGATCATATGCTGAACAACAAAATCTTTAGAGATACTGTTATGAGGATCGGGCATATTATTGTCTTTATAGTAGTCAGCATCATGGATTATTCGGATATTATTTACTTGAGAGGACAATTCGCCTACAGTAGTGTTAATACCGTAGAATTCACTTAACTCATTTTGTATTTTATGAATTAATAATTCGGATTCTCCTGTTTTTACTTCATCGGTTATATTGACTTCGTTGTTCAGCAGTTTGCCATATTTTAAATATATCTTATCTGCTTTCTCAGATTTAGGCAACTCATAATCATAAGTGTTTTCTGATTCATCAAGCGTCAAAGTAATATACTTCCCATACTCTTTATCCATATCTTTCAAAAAACGATGAAGAATGCCAAGCTTTGAATGATAAAAATCATTAGCGGAATTAAAGGTGTTTCTTCTGTTTGAATCACTCTTTGGAATTAATTCCATCACATTTTTATCAGATGATAGTTTCTTTCTAAGTTCACCGCTCATAGGATCAAATACCAAACCGGTCGATTTATCATTTTTGCTTTTTTCTCTGAAAGAACGAACATAGAGCTTGATGATATTTCCTTTTTCAAGCTTTATCTCAATACAATAAAAGCTTTTCTTCCTTTTCCATTTGGGCGTAAGATAATACAACTTACCTGTTGTGTTATTATAGGAGAACAATTCGTTCTTCGGCACTCTTATTGCATTAGCAAAAAGCTGTATCAGTATATTATCATATAGATAATAACTTTTTCTATCATCAGCATTGGTAATATCAAGTTTCTGAACACAAGCATCTTTAAACCTTTCCTGAATAGCCGTTGTGAACTTAGATTCATTTACTATGCCTTTAGCAAATAAAACAAAAGCGACTTTTCCGTATGTATACTGTACCGATAATGCCTTATATTCAAGATTTGGAATATCCAGAATGTTGGATCTTTTATAATCCTTTGAATCATCATCAGATATCCTGAATATATCATAGTTTTGATCTATTAAGTTATAGTCTATCTTTGCAGTAAATCTGTTCATTAGTATCCCGTGAGACATTATATATCCTCCTTTATCATATCAAGCATTTTGTGGTTTATATTTCCCTTATCATCTAATAGACTTGGAATTTCTATTATCCTGCCGTCGTGACTTATTGCAGGCTTACTGTTATGAGTATAGGTCATATTGATGATATATACTCGTTTTCCATTTATAGCATTGAGTTTTACGAGAATTTCTTTCCTTGTTTTGTCTTTATCCTGTACATAGGTATATTTCCAGTTTTTGAAATCTATATATACATCAGGTGTTAGCATATAGTCAAAAAACTCAAACTTATCAGGATCGGTAATTTCAGAAAGCTCGATCCCACGCTCGTTTTTAAGTATGAACTTTCCTGCGATCTCACCAAGAGCGCCTTTATAAATGTTATGGTACAGCACAGGACTCATAATATATTGTTTCTTCTCAAAGCATACAGCATAGTTTAATTCAATAAAATACTCTTTAAGAGGAGCATATTTCATTAGTAATGTAAGTCCTGAATCCTCCTGTGACATTGTAAGAACTATACGCTCCTTTCCCTCTCCTATCAACTTTGCTCTCTCACTGTTTTTAAAGCTGACAATATCTCCTGAAAAGTCTATAACTACATTATTGAAATCAGAATACTGAGAATATACATATCTGTTGAGCGGTTCGCCAGATGTTATATATAGCTTTCTGATGATCTCTATTTGCTGCAAAAGCTCTGCATCTGCCGTCGGGTACTTAATAACGATATCTCTGAGTAAGGCCCAAAGCTTCATACTTTCTGGTGTCCAATTCTTTGAAAGCATCTGTCTTATTGTTCTCATTCCATAATTTGATTTTCTCTCTGCGATATTGAGCACCCTGTTTTCTGATAAAGTGGTCTTTCTGCTTAGATTCTTGCATTCCTCTACAATAGCTTTCATTTCAGGTGAAGGGCTGTATTTTTCAAGCAGCGACACATTTAGATTGTCAAGCAGATTGCTTTCGGCAAACAAATATATATTAGGACGCTTCAGAAAAGTTCTGCACATTCTTCCAATCGCTTGTACTGTAAGCAAGGTCACATAATTTCTCATGCTTTCAGTATCATACAATAGATTTCGGCTATTATCATTATTTCCCGAAAAGGAATTGAAAGCCAGTTTAATCATTCTGTCAGTATTCTCATAGCTAAGTTCACCGTTATAATACAGGGATTCGATTTGAAACAGTATCTTCAATAGTTCTTCTTTAGTGATTCTTCCGTCTGAATATGTATTTACTATAAGATTTGTTATGTTGCCGAGATACAGAGCGTCAAAATCTGCCGCAAAATGTCTTTTATCTTTTTTATTATCGCAAGCACACTGTTCAACATAACCGCTTTTATCACTTACAGCATATTGTAAATTCTGACCTGCACCAATCGTACTGTACGATGACATGACAAATCTGCGTTCTCCATTAGTCAATGCATTAAGAACTGTTTCTTTATCGGTTTCATAATTTGCAGTACGAAGTATAAATAGTTCATTTTCATCAATCTTTTCGCCACAATCCGAAGCAGCAAGCACGAATAGTTTCCTTAACAAATCCTCGTTCATATTAGTATCATACGACGGCAGCGCATTCTGAAGGCATAATAAAGCACGGATATCATTATGCTCAAAGAAGCTGTGCATTACTCGCAGGATATTACAATAACGTGCTTGAAAGTATTCACCATCAGTCATATTTGAAATCATATTTGCCGCAAGTTTTGCGTTATCGGGTGAAAGAAACCCTTCACATTTTTTATACAAATCACCATTAATTGATGAGTTGATTGTTTCGGAGTGTAACATGATGCTTCCGTCCGCATAAGCCTTGTAATTTCGGCTTAATTCATTAAGTACACGGTTACTGAGTTCTTCATTCTGTTGATGAAAATGATTACCCAACGCCTCCTTTAGATAAGTGAGGTCATAGTTTCCTAAAACAGTCGGAAAATCCGCTGTTGCAGATATAGCAAATACTGTACTTTTTTCGCTTATATACCTTATTATCTTTTCAGGCGTATCATAAACTTTTATATAATCAATTTCTGTCGATTCATTATGGTCGTCACTATCCTCAAAATCAAATATCTCAAAGCCGTCTGTATAATGTGAAAGCTCAGGGATTAGTGCTCCTCTGAATGATGAAATATGACAGCATTCATTCATAAGAATCTCCTTCTGGTCTTTGCTAAGTCCTATCGAAGAAAGGATCGTGCTTACTGCATTTTCAGCAGTAAGCTCATCTTGTTCGGCGGAACGATTTGAATTGATGATCGAGCGGTAATTCTCAGCCCATTTATATATCATAAAGCGAAAGCGAGAAAGGAATGACCTAATATTTCTGAGCATAGTGAAGATAACAAGATCATTGTCTGATTTATTAGCCATATATTCTTCTATAGTTTCAGTCATTATCAACACAGTATTACTGCTCTCATCTTGTTTTGCACGAATATACTTCTTGCCTCTTTCTAAAACGGTATGAAAATTGCCGTCATTATACAAAAAGTTTTGATGCCTATCAACACTTCCGTCATTCATTTTATAACTAAGTTCCAACCTGAATTCTTGAATTAGCTGTGTACCGCTTTCTATCGCTTCATTTAATCTATTTAATAGATTGCTGTCTGATGATAATGAATTTTGCAGCTTTACGGATTTGTTTTCAAGCTTTAGCCCATTCAACACAGCTTTGAACAGCTTAATATAATCATTAGAAACGTTTAAGGCACGCTCAATAAGATGATCAATGATAACAGCTTTTGTTGCATCAAATTCATCAATGAATATAATAGCATCATCTATGAATCCCGCAGTTAAAAAATCATAGCTTCGGTCAATAATCACAGAATTCTTGCTCAAAAACTTCTTTGTTGTCATTATCAGAACACGCTTTGAATCTGTAAATACAGCAGGGTAAAGCTCACCTATCCATCGATAATCTTTTTGTGTTCGTATAGCATTAAGCCGCATTTCTTTGCTATTAAATGTATTTATAAGATGTATTCGCAGTTCATTCCTGAATGCAGTTTCGCTATCAAAAAGTTCCTTTTCAACTGATTTGATATATTCTTTATCGAAAATCTTATTATTCTTTAGATTATTTAGTTTTTCAACCAATCTCAGGGTATTATAATATGCTTGTGTTTTAAAAATCTCTGGCACATAAAGTTGTGCAAGCTTATCAATTACCTGATCAACATTTGAACGCAGAAGCAAAACATCATTAGACTCAACGAAAGATTTCGGAAGATTCTTCTTTAATGACGTCAGATAAATGATCTTTCTGGTATCCGATTTGCTCTTCAAGTGCTCTTTGATCACTTCCTCAACTGAAAAGCTTTTTCCTGAGCCAGTGGGTTGTCTGACTATAAATAAGCCTTTTTCGTTGCTGTTGATTACCTGCGAAAGATATGTTTTCATATCGGTCACTCCTTTTGATGTATTATAAAACTTAATCATAAAAATGATTCAACTATATTTTATCACCAAATCAATAAATATGTGTATCATTTTTTGGACTCATATATTTTTGGATGTAGAATAATCGAACTGATTTTTGTGCAAAACGTCCAATACGAAAGCATCATCCCACAAAAGCCATGCTCGGTTTATAAAAAATAATCATTATTATCCTTATGTGAGCACGAAAAAGCCCTCACAGTTAAACCTGTGAGGGCTTAGTTGTTTATTTAGTTCTGTACTAAACTGATATCGGCAGATTACTTGTTATCAGCGATAGCAGCCTGCATAGCTTTTGTTTCTTACAGGACTGCCGGATAAAAATGGTATGTACGCCGGGTACTTCGTCTGAAGTACCCTCTATGTCACCGAGACTGATGACGGCGGTGTTCTTCCTGCCAGCGGTCTCGGCCGATACCGAGCTGATGCTATCCCTGTCGTATCTCAGCCGGTATATGAACTTATGCTCGTTTACTACATCTACCCTGTC
>CADAGC010000059.1 GCA_902787365.1 uncultured Ruminococcus sp.
GACAACTTCAACTACCCGTTCTCGGCAGGCAGTATGCAGGATTTCTGGCGGCGCTGGCACATATCGCTCTCGACCTGGTTCAAGGAATATGTATACATTCCCTTAGGCGGCAACCGCAAGGGCAAGGTGAGAACAGACGTCAACAAGATAACTGTTTTCTTCTTAACGGGCTTCTGGCACGGGGCGAATTTTACGTTCATCGTATGGGGACTTTTACACGGCTTCTTCCTGCTGCTTGAAAACCACGGGCTTATCCCCACAAAGAAAGACAAGCTCAAGCCTTTACTACACATATACACTATGCTTGTGGTGATAGTGACATTCGTTATCTTCCGTGCTGACAATATGACGCAGGGCGTTAAGATAATAAGGGATATGTTTAAATTCTCCACAGGTGATGCGGGAGTTGACGCTACTGTTTATGCGCTTTTAAACGGCCTTGTGCTGACGGCGTTTGTATTCGGCGTGCTGCTCAGTATGCCGATCGTACCCTTTATCAAGGGCAAGCTTTCAAAGTCAAAGGCTTACCCTGCGGCAGAGTATATGGGCTATACGGGAACGCTTGTGGTATTCGCTCTGTGTGTGCTCTCGCTTGTTTCGAGCACATACAACCCGTTTATCTATTTCAGATTTTAAGGGGGTGGGCGTATGAAAAAAGCATTCAAGATAATATACGCTGCCATTTTCTTCGGGGTATGCGCTGCACCGCTGATAGCAATGCCCTTTGCGGCAAGCAATGAGCAGATAGAAAAGCGTGAGCTTGCAGCAAAGCCTAAGATAATTGAGGACGGAAAGCTCAACACCGACTTTTCAACACAGGCGGAGGCCTGGTACAACGACAGGCTGCCTTTTAGGGCAAAGGTTCTGGAGGGGGCGAGCCTTATAAAGAGCGAGGTGTTCGGCGCACCTGTGGCTAACGTCATAACGGGAAGCGACGGCTGGCTTTTCTTTGAGGGCTCGGCGGCTGATTACATGAACACCAACGCCTTAAGCGACTACAGGATAGAGGCAACGGCCGTGACCCTTGAACTTATGGAAGAGAACGTAAAGGGCAAGGGCGGGAAGTTTCTCTTTGTGCCTATGCCGAACAAGGCAGAGGTATATGACGAGCATATGCCCGCATACTACATAAAGGCGGAGGAGAACAACTACTCACGGCTTTTAGATAAGCTCAAAGAGCATAATGTCAGCGTGCTTGATATGAAGCAGGTAATGCGTGACAACAAGGAGGCTGGCATTTACCACAAGCGTGACACCCATTGGAACTACTTAGGCGCACTTATCGGGTACAACGCTATTATGGACTCGCTTTCTCACCCGCACAAGACATACGACAGCGCTTCATACAACATCACAAACGACTGGCAGGGCGACCTTGAAAAGCTGCTTTACCCGAACGATGCAGGGTATGACGAGCAATACCGCTTTGACATTGAGTATGAAGAGTTTCGCTTCACAATGCCGCCCACGGCAAAGGACACAAAGGAGAGTTTAGCGCTCTTTATGTCTGACAAGGAAGAGAATGACATGAGGATAGCCACACGAAAGGCAACACCCATAGGGGCAGGCAGCCTTTACATGGCGAGAGACTCATTCGGGCGTGCGCTTTTGCCGTTTATGATAGACAACTACGACACGGCGCTTTTTGAGAGGCGTGCAGCGCCTAACCTGAACTCTGTTCCGCAGGGCGGTGATATGATATTTGAGATAGTTGAGCGAAACCTTGCAAACATCACTATCATGGCGCCGAATATGCCTGCACCGCAGCGTGAGATAACCGACTACACGGGCGACTACACCGCAGAGGGCAACAAGGCCTTTATCAAAGAAGAAAGCGGCGGCGTACAGGTATATGGCACACTTGATGAAAACTTCATAAGCGATGATGCGAGGGTATACATACAGCTTACAGGGAATGGCAGAGAGCTTACCTATGAGGCATTCCCGATAGCGGAGAAAGAGCTGCTTGAAAAAGAGGGGGAGAGCGCTGAATACGGCTTCTCTGCCCACATCAAGACAGGCGAGCTGCCCGAGGGCGAGTATGAGATACACATAATATCAAACAAAATGAAAAGCGTTTCACTTGAAACACTAAGAATAAAAGGAGAATGAACACTATGAAAAGAACAGCAAAAACAATGATAGCTGCTATGGCGGCGATAACTGTTATGATGAGCCTTGCTTCCTGCGGCGACACTTCCGAGAGCAGCTCAAAGTCGGGCACGGTGTCACTTGTTACTACCACCACAACGGCTGCCCCTGCTGACAGCAGCTCACAGGAAGAAACTACCACCACCACAACAACTGCGGCAGATTCGTCTGAGGCAGAGACTACCACCACAACAGCCGAGACTGACAGCTCGGAGGGCGGAACTAACACGACACCCAAGGAAACTCCCCAGCAGACAATGGCTGACAAGCTCAAAATCACATACAACGGCGTGACATTCAGCGTGGGCGATGATTATGCAAGCATTGAAAAGAGCCTTGGCGGCGCTGCCGACCACATTCAGGCACAGCACTGCACAGATGACGGCATGGACGACATCTACGTTTACAGCGGCATGGACGTTTACGTATTCGAGGGCAAGGTGACAGAGGTAATGCTCTACGAGAACGGCTACAATGACGTTGCTGCACCCGAAACAGCCTGCGGTCTTAAGACAGGCTCACAGGACGCAACGAGCCTGCTCGGTTTAGAGCCTGTAAAGGCAAGTGAGACAGACTTCAAGTATGACTGCAGCGGCCTTTGGGTATACGTTTCAAACGTTGACGGCAAGGCATACACGGTCATGATAGCCGAGAACGAAAAGGCTATTCCGGAGTTTGCAGCGTAATTTTTTAATGCTGAAAGCATTAAAAAATGCATAATTCATAATTCATAATGCATAATTATTGTATCGCCCTTCGGGCGATAGATGCCCATTCGGGCTTATTATCCTGCGATAACTGCTAAGAGATAAATAGCTAAATCATAAGTTATAATAGCAAGACCCCGAGGAACTCAAAATCCTCGGGGTCTTGTTTTTTAAATCCGTCCGCCGCAGGCGGACTCCTTAATTATGCATTATGCATTTTGCATTATGAATTATCCAATGTATCTCTTATCCACAGGATTTACTCTGTAGTCGGAGGGGTAGACGTTGTAGTTGGCGGCGAAGCTCTTTGCCTCGGCAAAAACTGTATCGTAGAGGATATTGCCGATAGTTACCCACGAATGGCCTGTATCGTGGCATACATAAACATCGGTATAGCCTATCTCTCTGAACAGGAATGCAAGTGCGGCGCTCTGTGATACGCAGCAGCCCTGACCGTTATCAAAGATATCATTTGCAAAGGTCATCTCCCAGCCCTGCTGCCTGTATATGGGGCGAAGCAGCCTGTACTGGTTATAGGGAAGCGAGATTATCCAGTTAAAGGCCTTTAATCTCTTAGTCTCCATAGAATCGGAAACGTTGGTTATACTTTTGAGCACCTTTCTTGCCTTTTGCATAACGGATATCTTGTTTCTTGCCCAGTCATCAAGCACGGCGTTGCCGTTTTTGTTTATCTTGATGCCGTCGGCGGTGGTGTTGGTCACACGCTTGCCTGTGAGCCTGTCATAAAGGCGGTAGTTGCTGCCTACCTTGACCCAGCCGTACTGTCTTATGCCGTTTTTGCTGAAATAGTAATAGCTGCCCTTTATCTCATATTCGCCCGAAACGAGCTTTTTGCCTGTGTTTGAGTAGTAATAGTAGTTGCCGGCGTTGCTCTTAAACCACCCCATACGAACTATCTTGAATTTCTTGGTGAGTGTGCCCGAATAGTTGCCCTTGCCTTTTATGACAACTGACGCAGTACCGAGCTTGGTGTTGTTTTTAAAGCTTACCGTATAGTCTGTGCCGTTTTTGAGCTTTTTGCCGTTAAGGGTCACGGTAGGGGTCTGCTGGATAGCCTTGCCTGTGAATTTCTTGCAGGATTTTATTCCTGTGACTTTAGCTTTAGCGATACTTGCGGCGTTTATCTTGAAAGTGACCGTCTTGCTGCCGCCGTATTTGCCCTTGCCTGTTATAAGTATCTTAGCTGTGCCCTTTTTGGTGTTTGATGAGTAGGTGAGGGTATAGTCTGTGCCTTTGGTGAGGGTCTTTGTGCCGTCTTTGACAGTCACGGCAGGGGTCTGCGCCTTACCAGAATAGGCATAGCCGGATTTAAGCCCCGAAACGCTCGTGGCGTTTATATTTTTGAGCCTTGCAACGATATTATCTTTCATCTCGCTGCTGCAGCGTGAGCACTTATAGAGTGTATAGCCCTGCGAGGAGAGGGTGGGTTTAACGGTCTTGACAGCCGAGTAGTCATGACCCAGCTTGGGGGTAGTTTCGGTATATGTTTCGCCGCACTCACACCTGAACATCTGCTCGCCCGCCTGGGTACAGGTAGGGAGTTTTTGTGATATTGAAACGAAGCTATGCTCGTGAGGGGGCTCTTCCTCTTCGGATATTTCCTCGGTTGGTTCCTGTTCCTGCACCGTTTCGCTCTGCGTTGGGGTGCTCTCTGATGCCGCCGCCGAGATGCCGCACACGGGCACCGTCAGCACAAGCGCACACAGAAGTGTTGCCAATGTTTTTTTATTCATTATATCATTCCTCTCAGTTGTTTTTAAGCTTATGTTAATTATACCATATAAATAAATCTTTTTCAATAGGCGCAATTTATTTTTATCATTTGACTAACTGGGGAATGTGTGGTATAATTATAATGCATAATTGAGGTGCGCCCTGCGGGCGTGATTTGTAAGCAGCTGAGAATTATATCTCAGTATTTCTAAGACTAAAAAGAAAGGTGAGCCTTGTGTCGGGATTCAACAGAGGGTATGATAACATATTCAACAGCAAAGTCAGGGATAACTATGATGACGGGCTGAGGGTGTCGTTTGTCGGCGGCAGAATAAGGCTGCGCAGGCATAATGCGCAGAGGGATTTCAAATCTACGGTGATAGTCGGGCTTATCTTTGTGATAGGTCTTATCATTATGGTATGGCGAGTATCGGCAGCACCGGGCATATCAAGGTCAACAAAGGCGAGGGAGAAAGTTAACCCATCGTCGCAGTCGCCGCTTATAGTGATAAACGATTCGGCGAATTTGGTCGATGACACCGCCGAGGCGGAGAGCGGCATGAAAGAATTCTTTGATAAGACAGGGGTTGCGCCCTGCGTTATAATCGTGGGCGACAGCGGCAAAAAATATTCCTCGCTCACCGATGATGAGCTTGACAAAATGGCGCTTGATTCCTACGTATCGCTTTTTGATGATGATGACCACCTGATGGTTGTGATGTTTCAGACGGGGGAATATAAGTTCCGCTACGGAATGCACGCAGGGGGCAACGCCGCAGGTTTTATGGACAATGAGGCAAGGCAGATACTCTCGGAGTGCATTGACCATTACATATTTGAAGAAAAGAGCAATGTAAGATACGCAAATGACAAAATGGCAGGCGGCAAGGCGATAAGTGATGCCTTTACAGATGCGGCTGACAGGCTTATGAAAAAGGGGATAAACTACGTCTACGTTGCGGCGGCAGGCGGAATTGTGCTGTTTGCGGTGGTGTTTGCAGTGTCTGTAAAGCGCAAAAAAAGGCGTGGCAAGCTGACTATCGACAAGGAATACCTGCCAGGTGAGTATGTACCCGGGAGCGTAGTAAGGCAGAGCGACACCGACAACCTCGGCAAGGGGATAAAATACCGCTACGGCAGCGAGGGTGTAGCGGGCGACCTGCCCATGGGCACGCTGATGAGTTCGGATATGCTGCGTTCTTGCCTTAAAGACCAGCCCAAGGCGGAGATGGACAGCGTACACATACCAAAGGGCGTATATGTGAATTTCAGCGCTTCATCGGCGCAGATGGACGATGCGGTGATACCGGGAACTAACCGTTCATACAATCAGAACACGCAGGGCGGCTTTACAAAGAGCACCCTGCAATACCGTGACAACAAGGGCAATTTCGTCTATCAGAACAACACGGGAAAGACTGACGAAAGCTTTGACGGCTTTGCCAAGGAGTTTAATCAGACAAAGGCGCAGACGGCTTTCAAGGACGAGGCGGAGAACTTTGGCACGGCGACTGCCGTATACCGTGACGGCAAGGGCGGCTCACACCTGTTAAGAAACGAGGGCGGCACCGACGAGAGCTTTGATGACTGGGCGGAGAACTACCGCAAAACTATGGGGCAGAGCGCTTTTGTGGACGAGGGGGACATCTACCCACAGACAGAGCCGCAGACAGCTCCACAGCCCGAAGTGCCCCAGCCGCCGAAGCAGGCCGACAGCGCCGAGGAGCAGTTAAAGAAATGGAATGCTTTCTACGGCATAAACACCACGCCCGAGCAGGACGAAGAGCTGACTTCGGAGCTTGATATGAAGAGCAAGGACGCCGAGTGGGAAAAGGCCTATTCACAGCTTGACAACAATGAATAAGAGGTAACACATATGCCTGAAAATATGATAGAAACAGAAGAAAAAACGCCCCGTGCGGTACTTGTATGCGCCGACGTGGGGGAGTATGATGCAGACAATTCGCTTGACGAGCTTGAAGAGCTTGCGCTGACTGCGGGGGCAGAGACTATTGCAAAGGTAGTGCAGAAGCGCCCGACCTTTGACAGTGCCACCTGCATAGGCTCGGGGCGGCTTGCAGAGCTTGCGGAGCTTTGCGAGAAAGAGGAGATAGACCTTGTCATCTTCGACTGCGAGCTGACAGCAACACAGACAAGAAACATTGAGGATGCAGTAAAGGTACACACGATAGACCGCACAACGCTTATTCTTGACATATTTGCACAGCACGCAAAGACGAGAGAGGGGCGCTTACAGGTAGAGATTGCCCAGTACAAATACCGCCTTGCAAGGCTTGCAGGAATGGGCGTAAAGCTTTCACGATTGGGCGGCGGCATAGGCACAAGAGGCCCCGGCGAGACTAAGCTTGAGACCGACAAGCGGCACGTTCGCACAAGAATAGCGGCGCTCACCGAGGAGCTTAAGGAGATAGAAAAGCGCCGTGAGCTTCACCGAAAGAGAAGAAAGAAAGACGGCGTACTGACAGCGGCGATCGTGGGCTACACGAATGTAGGCAAGAGCACGCTCTTGAACACGCTGACCGAAGCAGGCGTACTTGCCGAGAACAAGCTTTTTGCAACGCTTGAAACCACCTCACGGGCGATACTTTTACCTGACGGGCGGAGTGTTACGCTGATAGACACGGTAGGGCTTGTAAGGCGCCTGCCCCACGGGCTTGTGGAGGCTTTCAAATCCACCTTAGAGGAGACAAGCAATGCTGATGTGATAATACACGTGACCGACGTATCATCTGATGACTGCCGTGAAAAGGCCGAGGCGACCGAAAAGCTGCTTGACGAGCTGGGGTGTGCTGACATACCCGTTATAACAGTACTCAACAAGTGCGACCTTGTGCCAGAGATAGATATGCTTGACACCACGGGCGGGGCATTCGTCAAAATGAGCGCCAAGAAAGGCATAGGCGTAGACTCGCTGCTTGAAGCGATCGTCGGGGCCTTGCCCGAAACGGCGAAGCGGGTGAGCCTGCTTTTGCCATATGACAAGGCAGGGCTTATCAACAAGATACTTGAAGACGGCAAGGTCTTCTCGCAGGAATACACCGCCGAGGGAATTGAAGCCAATTGTCTGGTGGCTAAGGATAAGCTGTATCTTGTTGAGCCGTATGTAAAAGCATAATTAAGGAGTCGGCTTGCGCCGACAGATGCCCATTCGGGCGTGAAGGTGCTATATGCAGTATCTTCCAATATAGTTTATTTACCGTTAAATTTACGACATCTGCTTGACATTCGTGATATATGGGTATATAATAGTTTCGTGATAACACATTAAAGGAGAAAAGCTATGTTACTGACAGCTGCATTTGTCTTTACATTCTTTTTTGGCTCGTTTTACTTTTGGGGTAACGGGTCTGTTTGTGATGTAAAGAAAGCTGAAAGGGCAAAGCTCTGTAAATAGTGTGTCGCAATAAATTGTGAAATACGCTGTGGTTTTCTTTACGAAAGCCGCAGCGTTTTTTTGATTGGCGGGATATTCCCATGCTGATATAAAGCTCTTAAGCTGACCCCGAGGCGGCTTTTGGGAACTTTGGGGGACTTTACGTTCACCAAAGTTTCCAAATGCCTTCAGCCGCCGACGGGTCAGCGCAGGGGGGCTTGGGGGGCTTGCCCCCCATTTAAAATAGAAAGGACGAGAAAAAATGGTAGTAATTCTAAAAAACACAGCAACAGAGGAACAGATAGGCGAGCTTTTAAGGTGGCTTGACACATTCAGCGTGACTTCTCACTTCGTTGAGGGCACACATCAGCGGATAATAGGTCTTGTGGGCGACACGACCACTATCGACATTGACGATGTGAGCGCAAAGGACTGCGTTGAGTCGGTAAAGCGTGTGGCAGAGCCTTACAAGAACGCAAACAGGCGCTTTCACCCCGATGACACGGTAATTGACGTAAGAGGCCGTGAGGTGGGCGGTGGCAAGCTGCACGTTATTGCAGGCCCCTGCTCGGTCGAGAGCCGTGACCAGCTAATAACAACAGCCGTTGCTGTCAAGCAGGCGGGTGCTACGATGTTAAGAGGCGGCGCTTTCAAGCCGAGAACATCGCCCTATGCTTTCCAGGGGCTTGGCAAAGAGGGCATTGACTTACTCATCGAAGCAAGAAACGCCACAGGCTTACCCATAGTCACCGAGATAATGGACGCAAAGGACTTAGACCTGTTCACAGACGTTGACGTGATACAGGTGGGTGCAAGGAATATGCAGAACTTCACCCTTTTAAAAGAGCTTGGCCGCTGCGACAAGCCGATACTCCTAAAGCGTGGCCTTAGTGCGACATTACAGGAGCTTTTGATGAGTGCAGAATACATAATGAGTGAGGGCAACTCAAAGGTCATTCTCTGCGAGAGGGGTATCAGAACCTACGAGACAGCCACAAGAAACACCCTTGACATCTCAGCGGTACCGCTTTTACATCAGAAAACACACCTGCCTGTATGCGTTGACCCCTCACACGCAACAGGAGTGGTAACGCTCGTTGAGCCAATGGCGCTGGCATCTGTTGCGGCGGGGTGCGACCTGTTGGAGATAGAGGTACACAACGACCCTGCATCTGCAAAGAGCGACGGCGCACAGCAGCTGACCCCTGCACAGTTCGGCGAGACTATGAAGAAGATAATGAGCATATCGGGCTTTGTGGGCAAGCCGCTGTGGAATGAGGTAAACAAGTGATATAAAACGCACGGCGGGAGCGAAATAATAGTCCTTTACAAAAAGAGGAAAATATGTTATAATATATTATTATCGCAAAAATAGTTAGGAGCGAAAGCTATGGTATTTAACTGTGAGCTTAAAAGAGTAGTTGATGACAGCTACGATATAGAGATAGGCAGAAATCTATATGACAGCCTTATTAATGACCTTAAATCGGGGCTTTGCGGCAAGGCTTCACGCTTTGCTGTGGTGACTGATTCAAACGTTGAGGGGCTTTATGCGCTGCCGTTAATGGAAAAGCTTGCCGTTGCGGGGCTTAAGGCGGATATGATAACCGTTCCCGCAGGGGAGAAGAGCAAGACGAGGGAGATGAAAGCCTTTGTCGAGGACAAGATGCTCGCTCTTGGGTGCAGGAGAGACTGTGCGGTCATAGCTGTCGGCGGCGGAGTTGTCACAGACCTTGCGGGCTTTGTGGCAGGAACATTCGGGCGTGGTGTGCCCTTTGTAAACTACGCCACAACGCTTCTTTCAGCGGCTGATGCCTCGGTAGGCGGCAAGACGGCGGTTGACACACCCCTTGCGACAAATCTTATTGGTATGTTCAACCAGCCGAAAAAGGTATACATTGACATTGACACATGGAAGACCCTGCCCGAGCGTGAGATAGCAAGCGGCCTTGCGGAAACTGTAAAGCACGGCTGTCTGGGCGACAGGGAATTATTTGAATACTTGGAGAAAAACATAGAAAAGGTCTTTTACTGCGACGGCGAGGTGTGCGAATACATCTCAAACCACAACTGCGAGGTCAAGTATAACGTTGTTATGCAGGACGAGCGTGAAAGCGGCCTCAGAGAGATACTGAACTTAGGCCACACGGTAGGCCGTGCGGCAGAGACGCTTTCTGACTACAGGCTGACACACGGCGAGGCGGTGTCGATTGGGCTTATAGCGCAGGCGAGGCTCGGGCTTGAAAAGGGCTTTATCACAGCGGAAGAGGTAAGCCGCATCGAGGCGCTGTTAAAGCGTGCAAAGCTGCCCGTGAGCATACCCGATTATATGGACAAGGGCGCTCTTGCTGACAAGCTGTATACCGACAAAAAGGTAAGAAACGGCAGGCTGAGGTTCGTCTTTGAGGACGGCATCGGCAAGATGAAGTGCTTTGGCGGCAACAACTACGGCTTAGAGGTAGAAAAGAGCGAGATAGCCGCAGTGCTTGAGGAGATGTGAGGGAGCAGTAATATTATGGATAAAAGATACAGGCTGATATGGAGCATAAGTCTGCTTGTGATAAACATTATCACTATAACATCGGTTGTGGCAGGCTCGGCAATGCCCGATACAGTTAAAAGGGTACTGGGTGTTATAGACCTTATTGCCATACCTGTTCTTATATGGTCTTCTATAAAACTCAGAATGCTTAAGAAGGCTGATGAATAATATGCAGTATCAGATGCAATATGATATGACAGACGAGAATTTCACAGGCGAATATATGACATATGAGGGCTATTACGGGGCAGAGCCTTCGGCAGATACCAAAAAGCGTGCAAAGAAAGCCCTGTGCTTTATCTTAGCAGGCATTATCATGATGGTGCTGTCGCTTATATACATCGTGCCTGAGATACAGCACAGGATAGATTACCCCGCATCTGTTAACGGCAAGCTATACGCCGCCTGGGATAAGAAAAAAGAGGACACCAATGTCAAAAGAGATGATATAAAAGACGGGAATGTAAGGATATATCTCACGGTGGAAAAGGATGAGAAGTTCCGCAAGGCGTTCATATACACCGATGACCCCAAAATAGCCGAAAGTTACTTTGATGCCGACCAGGACGTTAAGGTGCTATATAATCCCGATGACCCTGATGATTTTATAGTGGTTGCTGAAAAAGGATATGCAAAGGTCGGCTGCTATATTCTGCTCGGGGCAGGGCTTTTGTGCTTAGTGTGCGGTGTGATAATGCTAATCACATTGAAAAAGCAGCCTACAGACGAGCTTGAAGCTTTAAATCAGGCATATGACAGACAATACGACAATGAATTTCTTTAATGAAGAGGTAACTCAATGGACATAACGATAACCCCCAAAAAGCTAAAAGGCGTGGTGACTGCGCCGCCCTCGAAAAGTGTGGCTCACAGGCTGCTTATCTGTGCGGCACTTGCAAAGGGCGAGAGTGTGATAAAAAACATAAGCGATTCAAAGGATATGCAGGCGACTATCGGCTGCCTGCGGGCTTTGGGGGCTGAGATAGAGCTTAAAGACGGCACGGCCTTTATAAAAGGAATAGAAAAGCCTGCCGAGACAGCAACGCTTGACTGCTGCGAGTCGGGGTCAACGCTGAGGTTTTTAATACCCGTAGCGGCGGCTTTGGGCGTTAAGGCTGAGTTTGTGGGTGAGGGCAGGCTGCCGCAGCGGCCTATAACGCCTTATCTTGAAGCGCTCCCACCCCACGGGGCGGTGTTTGATTATCAGAACACCATGCCCTTTACGGTATCGGGCAGGCTTCAAGCAGGAAAATATGAGATAAGGGGCGATGTTTCGTCGCAGTTTATCACGGGGCTTTTGCTTGCACTTCCTCTTTGCGAGGGCGACAGCGAGATAAAGATAACAACAGCACTTGAATCAAAGCCATACATTGACATAACCATAGGCGCTATGAGGGAATTCGGTGTTGATATCGTGCAGAGGGGAGATACCTTTATTATAAAGGGCGGGCAGAATTACAGCCCGAAAAGCCTTACGGTAGAGGGCGACCACTCACAGGCGGCGTTCTTTGAAGTCGCTAATGCTCTTGGCGCTGATATAGAAATTTTAGGCTTAAATGTAAATTCTTATCAAGGCGACAAAAAAATTATTGAAATTATCAGAGAAATAGTGTATAATAGTAATGATAGGCTCAAGGCTTTTGAGGCAGATGTGGCGGATATACCCGACCTTGTGCCGATTCTGGCGGTGCTGGCGTGCTTCTGCGAGGGCAGGTCGAGGATATACAATGCGGCAAGGCTTCGCATAAAGGAATGCGACAGGCTAAGCGCTATGGCGACAAGCCTTAACGCCTGCGGCGGAAAAGTAGAGGAAAAAGAGGACGAGCTTATCATAGAGGGTGTGAGCAGCTTAAAAGGCGGCGAGGTGCCCGATTTCAACGACCACCGCATACCTATGGCTATGTCGATAGCCGCTATGAGGAGCGAAGCGCCCATAACGATACACGGCGCACAGGCGGTAGCCAAGTCTTATCCCGATTACTGGGAGGTATACAGCGCCCTGTCGGGCGAATGCAAAATGCATAATTGAGGTGCGCCATTCGGGCGTGATTTAAAACAGTTCTGACCGAGGGTCTTATAAGATATAAGGGATACAGTCAGAGCGGGAATTGATCATTTATAAGGATAAGAAATGATTATCCTTAGCTAAAAACTATTGATAACAAGCCCGAATGGGCATAATATCGCCCGCAGGGCGATACCATAATTGTGCATTATGCATTATGCATTGTGCATTGATCTGAGGGGGAAAACCAATGTCATCAACATGGAATCACAATATAAGCTTTTCGGTCTTTGGCGAGAGCCACGGGCCTGCTATAGGCATATGCATGGATAATGTTCCGCCCGGTGAGAGCATAGACATGGACAAGCTTATGGCATTTATGGCAAGAAGAGCGCCCAAAAAGGACAAGACCTCGACACAAAGGCGTGAAAAGGATATGCCGCAGATAATGTCAGGCTTTTTAAACGGCAAGACAACGGGCACACCGCTTTGCGCACTTATTCAGAACACCGATCAGCATTCGGGGGATTATTCCAATCTCTCACGTCTTGCAAGGCCGGGGCACGCTGACTACACGGGCGCTTTAAGATACAGAGGCTTCAATGATGTGCGTGGCGGCGGGCATTTCTCGGGCAGGCTGACTGCACCCCTTTGCTTTGCAGGTGCGGTAGCGGCGCAGATACTCGAAAAGAGAGGGATATATGTAGGCGCACACATAGCTGAGATACACGGCATAAAGGACAGGCGTCTTGACCCCATAAACACTACAAGAGATCAGATAATAGCACTCAGGGAAAAGGATTTCCCGACCATAGATGACGCAAAGGGCGCAGGCATGAAGGCTGACATTGAGAAAGCCCGTATGTGCCAGGACAGCGTAGGCGGCATTATAGAATGCATAGCCATAAATGTTCCTGCAGGCATAGGCTCGCCCATATTTGACGGGCTGGAGAACTCTATCGCACAGATTATATTCGGCATACCCGCAGTAAAGGGTCTTGAATTCGGCGTGGGCTTTAATGTAGCGAATATGCTGGGTTCGGAGAACAATGACGAATTCTACGTTGACGAGAGAGGGCACGTTGTAACAAGAACCAACAATCACGGCGGCATCTTAGGCGGCATATCATCGGGTATGCCTATAACCCTAAGAGTGGCGTTCAAGCCCACACCCTCGATAGCAATGCCGCAGGAGACTGTTGACTACTCGGCACTCAAAAACGAGACGCTGACCATAAAGGGCAGGCACGACCCCTGCGTAGTTCCGAGAGCTGTGCCCTGCGTTGAGGCAGCTGTGAATATTGCCCTGCTTGACCATATGCTTGATTATCCCAACTTTTAAGGAGTGACTTCGCTTGGATCACAACTTTGACAAGTACGTTCAGCCAAATATGCTCAACCTCAATGACGTATATGAAGCGAAGATACTGCTTGCGTATTTTCTTTTTCAGATAGACAGGCCATGCACGCCCATGCAGCTCGTTGATATATGCGAGCAGTCGGGGGTGATGGATTATTTCCTTTACTCTGCGGCGATAACAGATATGCAGGCTAATGGCACGGTAGACCTTGTGAACATTGAGGGCGTTGAGCAGTACGTGCTTTCCGACAAGGGCAGAGAGGGCGCTGAGAGCTTCAAGGAGATAGTTCCGCCGAGCCTGAGAAAGAAGATATACGCCACAGGGCTGATGTTTTTCTCACGCCTGAAAAACGAGCGTGATGTGACATTTGAGGTGAGCGAGCACGGCAAGGGGTATCTTGTAAGGTGCATATGCCGTGACGGCGGTGTTACGCTTATGGACATATCGCTCTACGCCCCCGACAAGGAGCAGGCGGAGTTTATCAAGGCAAAGATATCGGCAAATCCCTCGGCATTTTACTCGCAGGTGATGGATTACATTATCGACAATCAGGAGTATCTGCCTGATGTGAGGGGTTAGTATTATAAAGATGTAAGAGGTAGGAAGATTCTTACCTCTTTTTTATTTGGGAACATCTACGCAAGCGGTGTCGGAAAGCGCCTTAATACGTTAAATATGACGAGGGATAAGGTGTTTACTTTGGCGAACAATCTGTGAATTGAGCGGGTCGGAATTTGTTAGGATTTTGTCGTTTTAACAGGCTGAAAAGGGATTTATACATAAGAAGGCGACAATTTGAAAGTATTTTGTGTAAAACATAGAAAGGCAAAAAAAGGCTTGACAAACGCCTCAAAAGGTGGTAAAATAAACAAGTCGCCTGAGGAACGGGGTTGACGAGAGAAAAAAGAAATAAAAAAATATTTCAAAAACCTCTTGACAAACCGAAAAAA
>CADAGC010000060.1 GCA_902787365.1 uncultured Ruminococcus sp.
TTGTATGTCAGATGCGCTGACAAATTTTTCGTCAGATTGCCTATATCCGCCGCAGTTTTACTGGCGTAAGACAAGGTGGATTTGGGCGATATGACGGAATATTTTCAAGCATATGGCATACAAAGGCGTAAGTCGTTGGTTGTGCGGTGTTGCCTTAAGGATAACATTGATGACAGCCCCAACGTGCAGACGGGGGGCTTTCCGCTCGCCCCCCGAACCCCCTTCGGAACAATGCCGAAAACTTTTGATAAGCCGTGCTGCCCTGACAACAATTAAAAATCCATCGCCCGCAGGGCGATACCATAATTATGCATTATGCATTATGAATTATGCATTATTAAGAAAGGAAGATGTATTATGGAAAACAGGATACCCTACAAAATCTATCTCGAAGAGAGCGAGCTGCCGAAGGCATGGTACAACGTAAGGGCTGATATGAAGAAAAAGCCTGCACCGCTTTTAAACCCCGGCACGGGCAAGCCGATGACGCTTGAAGAGCTGTCGGTAGTATTCTGCGAGGAGCTTGCAAAACAGGAGCTTGACAACGAGAATGCATACATAACTATCCCCGAGGAGATTCTTGACTTTTACAAGATGTACCGCCCCGCACCGCTGGTAAGGGCTTACTTTCTTGAAAAGGCTCTCGGCACGCCTGCAAAGATATACTACAAGTTCGAGGGCAACAACACCTCTGGCAGCCACAAGCTCAATTCCGCTATCGCACAGGCTTACTACGCAAAGAAGCAGGGCTTAAAGGGCGTTACCACAGAAACAGGCGCAGGCCAGTGGGGCACAGCGCTCTCAATGGCGTGCTCTTACTTTGACCTTGACTGCAAGGTGTATATGGTAAAGGTCTCATACGAGCAGAAGCCTTTCAGGCGTGAGGTAATGAGAACATACGGCGCTGCCGTTACCCCCTCCCCATCTGACACAACAAAGGTAGGCCGTGAGATTCTTGAAAAGTTCCCCGGCACGACCGGCTCGCTGGGCTGCGCTATATCAGAGGCAGTTGAAGCGGCTGTTTCGCAGGAGGGTTACAGATACGTTTTAGGCTCGGTGCTCTCACAGGTACTTCTGCACCAGTCTATCATAGGCCTTGAAACAATGGCGGCCTGCGACAAGTATGACATCAAGCCCGACATAATAATCGGCTGCGCAGGCGGCGGCTCTAACCTTGGCGGCCTTATCTCGCCCTTTATGGGTAGAAAGCTTCGTGGCGAAGCTGATTACAAGTTCATCGCAGTTGAGCCTGCTTCCTGCCCGTCACTCACAAGGGGCAAGTATGCATACGACTTCTGCGACACGGGCATGGTATGCCCCCTTGCCAAGATGTATACCCTCGGCAGCGGCTTTATCCCCTCGCCCAACCACGCAGGCGGCTTAAGATACCACGGCATGAGCAGCGTTCTTTCCGAGCTGTATGATGAGGGACTGATAGAGGCAAGAAGCGTAGAGCAGACATCTGTATTTGAAGCAGCACAGTACTTTGCAAGAGTTGAGGGCACGCTTCCCGCACCCGAGAGCAGCCACGCTATCCGTGCAGCGATAGACGAAGCGCTCAAGTGCAAGGAAACAGGCGAGGAAAAGACCATTCTCTTCGGCCTTACAGGCACAGGCTACTTTGATATGGTGGCTTATCAGAAGTTCAACGACGGCGAGATGAGCGACTACATTCCCACAGACGAGGAGATAGCAAAGAGCCTTGCTAATCTGCCCGACATAAAATAAGCTGACAGATAACGATAAAACGACCCCGAGGAATTTGAAAACCTCGGGGTCTTGCTATTGTTGGATATTCTTTTTAGATGCTAATACTTAGTTCGATAAATCGGGAGTTGCGAGGAAACCCCTCCGGCAAAGCCGCACTCCTCAATTGTGCATTGTGCATTGCCTAATTGTGCATTGATAGATTTACCTGTTATTCACCTCTTCGGGGAACATATCGTGGTGGGTCAGCCTGTCCCACGCAACGGCTTCCCACTTGGTGCCGGGCTTGCCGTAGTTGCAGTAGGGGTCAATGGATATGCCGCCACGGGGCAGGAACTTGCCCCAGACTTCGATATACTTAGGCTCCATAAGGGCGATAAGGTCGTTCATGATGATGTTTACGCAGTCCTCATGGAAGTCGCCGTGATTGCGGAAACTGAACAGGTAGAGCTTAAGCGACTTGCTCTCTACCATTTTTATATCGGGCACGTAGGATATGTAGATAGTCGCAAAATCAGGCTGCCCTGTTATGGGGCAGAGCGATGTGAACTCGGGGCAGTTGAACTTGACAAAGTAATCTCTGTTCGGGTGCTTGTTCGGGAATGTTTCAAGCACCTGCGGCGAGTATTCAAAGCCGTATTTCGTCCCCTGCGAGCCGAGAAGTGTTATGCTGCCCTTTTCGTTTTCATTTCTTCCTGCCATAGTGTTGTTCTCCTTGTATACTCTTGTTATTAACCGATAAGCGGGTCGATAAGCCCGTTCTTCTCAAAGGCCGCCGCCCTGTCACGGCAGGTGCCGCACACGCCGCAGGGCTTTTCGCCGCCCTCATAGCAGCTCCAGGTCAGCTCAAAAGGCACGCCCAGCTCGTGGCCGAGTTTTACCACATCTGCCTTTGTGATGCCGACAAAGGGTGCTTTGATACTAAGCTGCTCGCCGCTGCCCGTGAAGATAGCTTCGTTCATGGCGTTGTTGAATTTTTCCGAGCAGTCGGGGTAAGCGTTGCCTGCTGCGTCGTCGGAATGTGCGCCGTAGTAGATAAGCTCACAGCCGTTTGAGAGGGCTATGCTCGCAGCAGAAGCCAAGAACAGCCCGTTTCTGAACGGCACATAGGTAGACACGGGCTTGCCGTCAGTCTGCGACAGCTGCTCGGCGTAGGATTCCTTAGGTATATCGCCCTCGCTGCCCTTTAACAGCGTGCAGTCAGAGCCTTCAAATATCTTTGCAAGGTCAAGAATCTGCCACTTGACGCCGTAGTGGTTTGCCACGGCGCTTGCGGCGGCTATCTCCTTATCGTGCTTCTGCCCGTAGAAAACAGACAGCGCCATAACGTTTTCCCTGCCGTGCTCTTTTATGGCAAGGGCTAAGCAGGTCGAGCTGTCAAGCCCGCCCGAAAATAATACAAGTGCTTTCATAGTGTTTACTCCTTATTTGAGCAGGTCTTTAAGGCTCTGCTCTGTCTTGAAGCGGCCGAGGTAGGTCTTTGTTTCTGTGCGGGCGGCGGCGTTTTTGATACCCCTTGCGGTCATACAGCTGTGTGAGCCTTTGATAGTTACGCCCACGTCCTGCGAGCCTGTAGCTTCCGAGATTATCTGCGCTATATCACGGCCGAGGCGCTCCTGCAATTGCAGTCTCTTTGCCGCCATATCACATATCCTCGCTATCTTGCTAAGGCCTAACACCCTGCCCTTTGGGATATATGCCACATTTACCGTCATATCATACATAAGCGCCATATGGTGCTCGCAGTAGCTGAACACGGTGATGTCTTTCATAACTATCGCTTCATCTGCGCCGATATCCTCGGCGGAAAAGGTCTTGCCGAACATCTCTGCAATCTCATGGTTTGTGTAGTTAGTGCCCTCAAGCACCTCTTCAAACATAGCCGCAACTCTCGCAGGGGTCTCACGCAGCCCCTCACGGTCGGGGTCTTCGCCCAAGGCTTCGAGCAGACCTCTTATGTGGTATTTCATTTTTTCTGTATCCATTGCCATAGTTTTTATACTCCTCTTTTGTCGGGGTGCCATATTATCTTGTGAAGCTGCAATTGCAGCCTTACGGTACCCAGCTTATGCTCTTTCATAAACTCCACTATCTCCACAGGCTCTATCCTGCCGAACACGGGGCTTAGCAGCACGGCGCACATCGGCTTATACTGCTCGATTATCTCAGCCGCACGCTTTAAGTCCTGCACCGAGCCGCAGACAAATTTTAGCGTATCCCATTCTTTGAGCAGCGGTATATTATCGGTGAACATATGCCGCTCCATTCTGCTTGAGGGCAGCTTATAATCGACCGTGAAAATAGGGCTGCATCGCTTCATAAAAGGTCTTATATCGACCGAGCCGTTGGTTTCTATCTCCACCCTAAGACCTAACTTTGTGAGGGCTTCGATAAGCTTATCCATACCCTCCTGCAAAAGCGGCTCGCCGCCCGTGAGGGTTACGCACTTTATATCATACTGCTCTATTGCTTCTCTTGCAATATCCGTCAGGCGTGATATGCTTGCAAGCTCATATTTTGTGTCCTTTTCGTTTGCCCACTTGGTGTCGCACCAGTCGCAGGAAAGGTTACACCCTGCAAAGCGCAGAAACAGCGCCAGCACCCCTGCCTGCTGCCCCTCGCCGTTGATGCTCACAAAGCTTTCAACAAGTTTCAAGCTGCTCATATATCCTCCTCATAGACTGCACAGTTATCGGGGGTCTCAAAGACTTCGACCTTGCAGACATTCAGCCCGCCGCTTTTAAGCTCATCAAAAAAGAACTTCGCAAAATTCTCGGCAGTCGGCCTGAAAGCGACCTCATAAAGCGCAAAGCCCTCGTCATCAAATGCTGCAAGGGTTGCAGGCTTAAGGCTGCCCGTTTCGTAGATAAGCGTATGGTCGAGCCTGTCGGCAAGGGATTTGACGGCGGCCTTAAGGTCTGAAAAATCTATGAGCATTCCACGCTTTTCGCCCTCTTTGATAAGCTCATCACCCTGAATGGTGACACGCACCGTCCAGCGGTGGCCGTGGATATTTGCGCACTTGCCCTTATAGCCGAAAAGAAAATGTGCGCTGTCAAAGTGCGCCGATGTAACAAGTTTATTCATGTCTTTCCTCCAAAATAAAAAAGCGCCGCATAAAGCAGCGCACAAAAGAACGCACAGGGCACCCCCCCGCACGAAAGCTTCTATCAACTGCCCTGGTTTTGTTTTACGACAGGATGGCGCAAGCGAACTGTCGGTATATTATTATAGCACCATTTATATGCTTTGTCAATGGACAGATTGTTAAGAACAGCGCACAAAAAAGCAAGCCGCCGCACAAAGCGGCAGCCTGCTCAGCTGACTATGCATTAAAATCGGGCAGCTCGTCAAGGGTTATGACCTTGTCGCTGTTATAAACGGCTTTAAGGTTCTCAACATCGTTTTTCATGATATAATCGGTATGCCATATCATAAACCACGACCACATAGCGCCGTCACTCTCAAACTGCTCGACACTCGGCACGTTGCCGCACTCGTGGAATGCCATGGGCTTGTTGGTTATTTTCAGAAGCTTGTCCCAGGCTTTCTTGTTGGTGGTGTTATTATAGGTGTCAGAGCCGATGATGTCAACATACTCATCGCCGGGGTACCAGCCGTCTCTTACATCGCCCGAATAGCCGAGCACCCATATAAGATTATCAAGGCCGTATTCGTTAGTGAATTTATCGTGCATGAGCTTCCACAGCTTTATAAAGTTATCTCCGCCGCCTTTGCCCCACCAGAACCACTTGCCGTCAAACTCGTGGAAAGGCCGCCAGAAGACGGGCACGCCCGAATCACGCAGCTCCTGAAGCGCCTTTGCCGCCTTATCCCAGCTTTCCATAAGCTCATTATACTCATCCGTGCCCTCGGTGAGCAGCTTGTCAAAATCGGGCTTATCGTCAAGGCTCTCCTGATAGCCGCTGCTCTTGACGCCTGTATGCCAGCAGATAGTCACAAGGCCGCCTTTTCTGTCCCACTCCTTTGCACGCTGCACGCAGCCGTCAAAGTCATTATTCATAAAGTCAAGGCCACGCATAGCAGGCACCTTGCCTGTCATTTCCTCGATGTAGTTTATCTCATAGTCCGGCGAGCTCATCCAGGTAGATTCCTGCTGGCAGGAGATTATGTTCTTGCCGAAGTTTTCCTCGATATATGCAAATATTTTCTCTTTCTTTTCTGCCGAAACAGCAGCAAGCGCTTCATCGACGCTCTGCGATGAAGACTGAGCAGCTGACGAATCAGAAGAGCTGCTGTCAGATGACTTATCACAGCCTGCAAAGCTCACAGCAACAGCCGCTGCAAGCAGCAAAGCTGACAGTTTCTTTGATTTCATACATATCACCTCATATTATGACCAAGTGTTTATCCGTGTAGATAATGATAACACTTTACACTGAAAATGTCAAGAAAAAAGCCCGGAGAAAACCCGGGCTGAAATAGCTATTTATTAAAGAATATCAATATATTCGCCGTTGAGTGCCTTGTTCATGCTTCTTACTGCGCAGAACTTTCCGCACATAGAGCAGGTGTCGTCATGCTCGGGGGCACGGCTGTCACGTATTGCCTTGGCGGTCTCGGGGTCGATTGAGCACTCCCATTGAGTGTCCCAGTCGAATGTGCGCCTTGCGTCTGCCATTTTGTCGTCAAGGTCACGGGCGTGGGGTATCTTCTTGGCGATATCGGCAGCGTGGGCGGCTATGCGTGAGGCGATTATGCCCTGTTTTACGTCATCAACATTAGGGAGTGCGAGGTGCTCGGCAGGTGTGACATAGCAAAGGAACGCCGCACCAGCAGAGGCAGCTATAGCACCGCCTATTGCAGAAGTGATATGGTCATACCCCGGTGCGATATCTGTAACTAAAGGCCCGAGAACATAGAAAGGCGCACCCATGCAGATAGTCTGCTGAATCTTCATATTCGCTTCTATCTGGTCAAGGGGCATATGGCCGGGGCCCTCGATCATCACCTGAACGTCACGAGCCCACGCACGCTTTGTAAGCTCGCCCAGGCGCACAAGCTCCTCTATCTGGCAGACATCGCTTGCGTCGGCAAGGCAGCCGGGGCGGCAGGCATCACCGAGAGAGATAGTAACATCATACTCACGGCATATCTCCAGTATCTCATCAAAATGCTCATAGAAAGGGTTTTCCTCGCCCGTCATACTCATCCACGCAAACACTAAAGAGCCGCCACGGGAGACTATGTTCATCTTTCTCTTGTGCTTTTTTATCTGCTCTATGGTCTTACGGGTAATGCCGCAGTGGAGGGTGACAAAATCAACGCCGTCCTGTGCGTGAAGCCTTACAACGTCTATGAAATCCTTAGCTGTAAGTGTTGCAAGGTCACGCTGATAGTGGATAACGCTGTCATAGACGGGCACGGTGCCTATCATAGCCTTGCACTCGCTTGTGAGCTTTTGTCTGAAAGGCTGTGTGTTGCCGTGGGAGGATAAGTCCATTATAGCCTCGGCGCCCATATCAACAGCCGCCTGAACTTTCTGCATCTCTATATCATAGTCCTTGCAGTCACGGGAAACGCCTAAGTTTACGTTAATCTTCGTGCGGAGCATAGAGCCTACGCCCTCGGGGTCGATACAGGTATGAAGCTTATTTGCGCAGATAGCCACCTGACCCTTTGCGACGAGGTCACGGATCTCCTCCTCGGTGCGGTATTCTTTCTTTGCTACGATCTTCATTTCGGGTGTGATGATTCCCTGTCTTGCGGCATCCATTTGTGTTGTGTAGTTTCTCATCTGACAGTTCCTTTCAATAAGCTTGTATATTTTCAGCGCCGAAGCGTGAATTCAGATCAAATGCGTGGCACATAGGCCCCGAGCCGTGGCCTAAATCAAGCATAGCTGCGAGTGCGCCGCTTATATACTCCTTAGCAAGAGCCACCGAGCCGTGCAGATCATGCCCCTTTGCAAGATTTGAAGCAATAGCGCTTGAAAGCGTGCAGCCTGTGCCGTGGGTGTTGGGGTTATCTATCCGCCTGCCCTCAAACCAGAATGCTCTGCCCTTTTCATACAAAAGGTCGCTTGCGTCATTAACGCTGTGGCCGCCCTTTAACAGCACCGAGCAGCCGAACTTTTCCGAAACAAGCTCTGCTGCGGCCTCCATATCACAGCGGGTGTGTATCTCCATATCGCTGAGTATCTGCGCTTCGGGAATGTTGGGGGTTATTACAGCTGCTATCGGCAGAAGCTTCTCGCACAAAGCACCAAGGGCGTCACTTTGCATAAGGGCAGCTCCGCTTGTGGCTACCATTACGGGGTCAACGACTATGTTCTTAGCGCCAAAATGCGTCAGCCTGTCGGCTATCACATCAATCAGCGCCGAGGAAGACACCATGCCTATCTTGACCGCATCGGGGAAGATATCTTCAAACACCGCATCTATCTGCTGCCTGAGAAATTCCGGGGTCGATTCCATAACGGCACGCACGCCCAAAGTGTTCTGTGCGGTGAGTGCGGTCACGGCGCTCATAGCGTAGACGCCGTTCATAGTCATAGTCTTTATATCGGCCTGTATGCCTGCGCCCCCGCAGGAGTCGCTGCCTGCTATCGTAAGTGCTGTTTTCATCACAAAATCCACTCCCTATATGCCAAGCTTATCTCTCATAGCTGATGATAACTCCTGCGCTGCCTTGCAGGGGTCGTCTGCTTTCATTATGGCCGATACTGCGCACACGCCTGCTATGGGTATTCCTGCAAGCACATCAATATTGCCCGCATTAAGGCCGCCTATGGCGTTTACGGGAATAGGCACGGCGGCGCAGATATCTCTAAGCGTATCGGTAGATGTGAGCACCGTTTTCACCTTGGTAGTTGTCGGGAAGATAGCCCCCACGCCGAGGTAATCTGCCCCCTGCTCGAAGGCTTCTTTTGCCTGCGGCACAGTCTTGGCGGTGGCGCCTATTATCTTATCACGCCCGAAAATGCGCCTTGCAATATCTATCGGCATATCGCTCTGCCCCAAGTGAACGCCCTCGGCATCTGCCGCCATAGCCACATCGAGCCTGTCGTCAATTATCAGCGGCACGCCTGCCGCAAGGGTAAGCTCATGCACTTTTTTTGCAAGATAGATATATTCCCTCGTTGTGCGCTCTTTCTCACGCAGCTGAATAAGAGTAACGCCGCCTGCAAGTGCCGCACTCACCCTTTGCAGGAATTCCTCCCCGCTGTAAAGAGTGCTGTCAGTTATAAAATATAGTCTTGTATCAAGCTTGTTCAAGTTGTGTTTCCTCCAGTTTAAGATGTGGGGCTATGTCTTTATCGTCAAGCTCCGAGATGCCGTCCATAAGTGCGACCGCAAAGGAACCGCTGCCCCGAACGCTCTCGGCAAGCTCGCCGCTTACGCCCAAAACCACGCAGGCGCTCACCGCCGCAGAGAACGCATCACACACCGACAAAAACGCCGCACAGACAGCCCCCTGCATACAGCCTGTGCCCGTGACTGTTCCCATTCGGGGAGTGCCGTTTTTTATGTGAGTTATTCGCCTGCCGTCAGTCACGGTGTCAATACTGCCGCTTGCAATCACCACACAGCCTGTCTGCCTTGCAAGGGCTGCCGCCGCCTTGTCGCTGCGCTCGGCTGTCATATCCTCCGCCGAGTCAACGCCCGTTGAGGTGTAGCTTTCATCATAAAGCGCCGCTATTTCAGAGCGGTTTCCTTTTATGACCGTGGGGCGGTATTTTTCGATAAGCGAGAGTGCATAGTCACGTCTGTTTTTAAGGCAGGCCGCCCCGCACACATCGAGCAGGAAAGGTATACCCTTTTCGCTTGCCGTCTGCGCCGATATGAGCATTGACTGCGCCCTTACGTCATTAAAATTGCCGAGGTTGAGCATAAGCGCACCTGCCGTGGCGGTTATTATGCCTGCCTCCTGCGGGTGCTCTGCCATCATAGGCCTTGCGCCCACCGCAAGGATAGCGTTTGCACACTGATTTATTGATATAGGGTTTGTTATACAATGGATAAGCGGCCTTTTTTTCGCAAGGCTTTGTCGTATCTTATCTGTCAACTGCCCTTTCACCTCCGAGCTTTTTCACGGCAAAATACACCGCTGCACACACAAGGAATGCCCCAAGCAGGCCAAATGCCGTATAGTTCCAGACGCTGCCCGTAAGGCTGAACATCATAACGAGCACCTTAACCACAAGGAAAGCTATACCGCCGAATGCGGCTATCGTTATTGCCGTCGAGGTCACGCTGCTCTGATCGGAGAAGCTCTGTGAGCCGAGTGCCGTCTGCATACGTGCAAGTGTGCCGTTATCAGCAAGCTTTCTGAGAAAGACGAATGCGATACTGCCGCCGATAAGCGTGCCTGCAACAAATGACGGCACATAGAAAAGCCAGCTAAGCCCGTCTCTGCCCCAGAGATAGGTCATAACAGGGTAAGAAGCCACAGCGCCTATAAGTCCTGTGCCGATGACCTCGCCAAGAACTGCGAATATGAGCTTGCCCTTTGAGAGCCTGTAAAACACCCCCGACAGGAAAGCCCCGAACACCGCACCAGTAAGTGCCAGCGGCGGTATGCCCATAACAGCCATACGTATTATGCCGATGAGCGTGGCACACAGCAGCGAATACCACGGCCCCAGAAGCACCGAGCAGACTATGTTTATAAGATGAGCCATAGGACACATACCCTCAACACGAAGTATCGGCGAGATAACTACGCCGAGAGCTACGAGCATGGAGAGCACAGTCATTTTAAGTACGTTCTTGTTCTTCATTTAATATCCCTCATTTCGCATAATTACGGATGATCAAAATATCATTCCGTCGGTCGCAGATCAATTCCTGCCTCTCACCCCGAAACACGGGTTCCCATCGCAAAAGATCAAAGATACAAGGCGCTCCCCTTCTATCCGTATAGTGTTGTATGTTCCCTATCACTTCCTTAACAAAAAACGGAGACCCGCACCATTACTGCGCAAAGTCTCCGTAAAAGCATCATATCGGCTCGTCCCTACGTTGGCATTACCCAGATCAGGTCTACGGTACGGGGTCACTACCCCTATCTCAGCCTGTAATACAAGCCCCCGTCGATTTCGATATATTATTATACACTATTCATTTGTAATTGTCAAGACTGCATTTGTTGCCGTTTTTTAAACATTACAGCTTCACAACATCTTCATAGAGGATATGCATATCACCAAAATCCTTGTTGACGTGGAAATGCCCTGCAAACCACTTTTTAAAATCGAGCTCACGGTAGAGCCATTCGAGATAGCCCGTAAGCTCGGCATCGTGCATATCGGGAACTATTCCGAGCCTGTGTATGAACGAGTCAGGGATAGTATGAGTGAGCACATAATCCACCTTATAGCCTATTCGTTCAAGGGTCTCACGGGCGTGGTCGTAGTCCTCCTTGCTCGGCTGCTCCTGCGGCCACCAGCTTATATGGGGCTGTCTGTAAGCCTTATCTACTGAATATGCACCGCCGAAGCAGAAGAACGAATGCCCGCCTATCTCAAACACCTCGCCACGCATAAGGTGGAAGATGTTCTCCCTGACCTTGTGCGCCCTGCCGCCGCAGAAATCCACCACGGGGTATTCATAGAGCTTGTCAAAGTTCTCGTGGTTGCCGTCGATAAAGGCTATGGTAGTGCCTAAGCGCTCAAGGGCTTCGAGTGCCGCTTCGTGCTCGGCGCCGCCCCAGGTGAAGCCGAAATCCCCCGCCACAATGAGCGTATCATCGCCCGATATGTTGTTTTTACTTATGCGGCCTAAAGTGTCATAAAAGTCTGCGTGTGTATCGCCTGTGATATATATCATATTGTTTCTCCTTTTATCCATAGTTAGTTTTTAAGTATCTTCACATCGCCGGAAGAAGTCTCAATGCCAAGCTCGTTATTGCTGCTGCCGCAGGTGTAGCTGTTATCACCTGTTTTCTGCATAGGCAGCTCATAGCTGACATCACCCGATGAAGTGTCGATAGTCGCATTAAATTCTGCGCTCTCTGGCAGGGTAAGCTTTACGTCGCCCGATGAGCTTTCGATTCGTGTGCTGCTCGGCGTACTGCCAAGCTTTATGATGTGCTCGCCCGACGAGCTTTCGGTGCTGAACTTGCCTGTGATATTTGCCGATACGCTGATATCGCCCGAAGATGTCTCGACGCTTAAGCTGCTGCCCTCGCCGCTCTGCTCGATAGTCACTTCGCCCGACGAAGCCTCTGCCGAAATGCTGTCGGCCTCGCCCTTGAAGCTTATATTGCCCGAAGAAGTCTCAAAATCAATGCTGCCTGCGTTGCCGTAGTATTCCAGCTCGCCCGATGATGCTTCAAAGCTTGCGGTCTTAGCGCTGACGCCGTTTACCTTCACATCTGCCGAGGAAGCCTCTGCTGTGAGCTTATCAAGCACCACGCCCTCGGGAAGAGTTATCTCCACCCTCTTATCGCTATCGCCGTCAACCTTTTCGCCCGACTTACAGAACTTAACATAAAGCACGCCGCCGTTTACCCAGGTATGCACCTTTTCCTTATCGGAAAGCTCTGTCTTGGCGGTCTCCTTTACGGTCACGCTGCCGCTGCCGCCTGTGGTGATATCTACCTTGCCTGACGCCCATTCTATATCGACGGCTTCTATTTTCTCGGTCGTTTCAAGGTCGCCTGCGGTATATTTATCGGCGTTATCATATGTGCCGATAGATGCTGTATTCATAAAGCCCACCGAGCAGGAGCAAAGCCCCATAGCTGCTGCGGCGAAAACTGCTGCTGTTATCACGTTTATCTTTTTCATTATTTGTTCCTCCTCTTGTTTACAACAAAGCCGATAAGTGTGAATATCAATGCGAGAATAAAAAGCATTACCGCAAATACGATATTCGTGCTGAAAATATACCTCTTACTGTCTGTATCTATATAGAAAGAGGTGCTGTTTGATGATAAGTCAAGGGCAAATTCGAGAACTGTCATCATAAGCCCCGAGAAAGCAAAGCATATGCCTGCTTTGAAAAAGCCGTTTGTTTTAAGATATCTAACCGTTAAGAATATCGCCCACACAAGGCCTAATATAGGAAGAGCGATACGTGCCGAAAGC
This sequence comes from uncultured Ruminococcus sp., assembly GCA_902787365.1. Classification (GTDB taxonomy): domain Bacteria; phylum Bacillota; class Clostridia; order Oscillospirales; family Ruminococcaceae; genus NK3A76. The sequence goes on from CADAGC010000060.1 coordinate 12,761, forward strand.
GAATAGTAATCAGCGCCGAGACCGTTTGTTACGCCAATGCTAAGCATCATAAGCACAAACAGCAAGGTATCAAGGCCGAATACTGTGAGACCCTTATGAGCACCTATTCTTGAAGCTATGGGTCTGCTCTTTACTGCAAAGGGGGCAAATATCAGCCACACGCCGAACATTGATGCAGTAGATGCGATAAAGAACCACTTACCGCTTGTGATGATACATACAACTGCAAAAAGCAAAAGCAAACTGATACTGAACGAGGAAAGCGTCCAGAGGCCTTTATTTTCGGGGGCGAGCAGCGGAACTACTACAAGTGATGCAGGAATGAGCATAGCAGCAAGCACTATGAAAAACCAGCCCGATCCGCCCACGGCAAGGTTGACTATCAGGCAGATGAGCACAGGCAGCATAAATATCCCTGCTATCACCGTACCTGCGGCGGCGCTGCGGCGCTTGAAGAATTTCTTCTGCGAATCGAGCGCCTGTGTCTTTTCGGCGTTTATAACGCTTTCTATCTCCTCGCCCGAGCGCAGGCTCTGAAGATAGTCTGTGCAGCCCTTACATTCTGACAGGTGTTCTTCAACTGCCATTTTGCTGCCGTGGCTGCATATATCGTCTTGGTAGAGCGGCAGCAGATCTCTTATAAGTTCACAATCATATTTCATTTTCGTCTAACCTCTCTTTTAGTTTCAATCGGGCACGGTGATAGGTGACTCTTGCCCAGGACTCGGTTTTTTTGAATATCTGTCCTATCTGCTTGAAGGAAAGCTCTCCGAACACCCTGAGTTCAAACACTTCCTTATACGGCTCACCCAGGTCGTGGAGAGCCAGGTGTATCTGAAAGCTCATATCCTTATCGGCAAGGCGTTCTTCTATGCTTTTGCTCTCGTCTGCTTTATCCTCGGGAAGCTCTCCCCCGCTTCGAGCCTTACGCCGAAGCTCGTCGGTGAAGAGGTTTTTGGCTATGGCGCAAAGCCATGACAGCGGCTCGGAGTCTCCTCTGAATTTATTCTTTGAGGTCATCACCCGAAAAAACGTCTCCTGGGTTATCTCCTGCGCTATGTCTTTATTTCCCGCAAGTGTCATCACAAACGAATAGACCTGCATATAATAGGTCTCATATATCTTTTCAAGCGCCTGATCCACTTATCATCGCACCTCCTTTCCTTTGCCTTACATTGGTTAGACGCAGTAAAGCTCGATTCGTTACAAAAAAATAAAAAATTTTTTTGGATAGTATTATTTTACACTAAAATGGTGGGAAAATCAAGAGGGAATAGCTGTTTTATGGCGAACAAGATATCTATATACTGTTATATGATCATACAGATCTACATTTGTATATAGCCAGACAGTTTATGATAGTTATCGCTTTTATCACATAATATACACCGCCCTCAAAAACTGCGCCGAAGCACTTGAAATACCCAAATCTTTGTGATATAATAATAGTATACATTTATCAACTATAAAGTGTGGTGACAATATGACCGAGCTTGAAATAATGCAGAGGGCGAAGATGACAGCGCAACGAAAGCACAGGCTGACACGACCTCAAACCCGATAACAGGTGCAGCGCAGGGGCTTGGTGTGATGACAATAGCAGCGGCTATGATAATTCTTGCAAAAAAGAAGAATAAATAAGCCCGTATCAAGTTTTGAACTGCCCCACATTGTGCGTACAGCACAAAAAAGCCCCTATGGTAAATAAAAATTAAGCAACGAACTGGCTTCGCAATTCAAGCGGAGTCAGTT
>CADAGC010000061.1 GCA_902787365.1 uncultured Ruminococcus sp.
TACCGTTCTTATCAAAGTATTCTTCAAGCTTCTTGAAAGTGATGTTATAGTCAGCCACCTTAGTCTCTTCAAACTCGGCCTTCTTAGCTATACACGGTGTAAGAACAGCTATAGGGTTCTCACGCCTTAAATACTTCTTTATGTATACGCAGGCACAGCCTATAGGGCTGTGTATAGGTGAAAGGTTATTGAGCAGCTTGGGCTGATATATCTCAACATACTTAACGATAGCGGCGCAGGGCTGTGTGATAACGTTGCCGACCTTCTTCTGCTCGATAGCACGAAGGTGAGCCCATGTGCATATATCAGCGCCGAGGGATACGTCATAGATTATGCAGCCCTTTGACTTGAACCAGTCAAGTATACCCTTCCACTTTGTAGGGAACACAGCCTTTATCGACGGGGTAGCAAGTATTATCATCTTGCTGCCACGCATCTTTGCCATAGCTTCTTCTGTATCATCGATATAGTCTCTTGCGCCGTGCGTACACTGCTTTACGCATTCACCGCAGGCGATACATTTCTCGTTATTGACGGTAGTTACCATTCTTCCGTCATCGAGCATCTTTGTGATATTTGCCTCGGGTGCGGGGCAGTTTCTTACGCAGTTATTACAGCCCACGCATTTATCGGGTTTTACAATGATAAGTTCCTGAGCACTCATATAAATTTACATCTCCTCTGGTAATACTTTTGTTTTATGATAGTATATAATTATTTGATAGATTTAGCCTTCTTAAGTATATCATCAAGGCCGCCGCTCTTCTTGGGGGCTTCCTCTGCGGGCTTGGCTTCGGGTTTAGCTTCGGGCTTCTTGCCGCCGCCGTTTATTGAAGCAGCCATAGCCTTGAGCTTTTCAAGGTCTTCGCTCTTCTTCTTATCCTCCTCGCTGACGCCTGTGCTGTAGGTATTGTCTACCTCTTCATAAACAGGTGCTTCGGGAAGCTTAGCCTCTACAGTACCCGGCTGACGGAATACGGGAACGCCGCCTGCCTTAAGCTCACGGGATGTGCTGTCAACAAGTGCCTGAGCGTCCTCAGCCATTTTGCCTGCTGTATTGTTGAAGTCCTCAAACAGCTTTGTGAGCTTAGCGACCTCGTTGCCTATCTTGGTAACGTCATTGAGCATAGTAGCCTTCATATTCTCGGAAGCTACTTCCATTTCGTTATTCTTATTCTCAGCATCGGCTGTGAGCTTAGCAGCCCTTACCTCTGCATCGTAAACGATCTTTGCAGCCTTATTATTAGCTTCTGCCACAGCGTTTGCAGCAAGCTTCTCGGAATCTGCCTTAAGCTCCTCTGCCTGCTTATTAGCCTGTGCGATGATCATATTTGCAGACTTCTGAGCCTCTGCGAATACAACGCCCAGCACGGCAGCATCACCTGCGCCCTGTGCGCCCTGAAGCTTAGTGTTGGCATCAGCAAGTGCGTCCTCAGCAGCCTTAAGTTTTTCCTTAAGGTCGGCTATCTCTTTCTCCTTGGCCTTGTTGTCGTCATCTGTAGATTTCAGCTTTTCGCTGATAGTCTCGTTCTTTACCTGGAACTCGGTAAGCTTTGCCCTCTCGTTTGCAAGCACGGAATCCTCTGCTGTTTTAAGGTCAGCGCCATCTTTGAGCTTTGCAAGCATAAGCTTTGCTTCTCTGAGCTCGTTTTTCATATCGTAATACTGTGTATAAAGATATTCGAGCCTCTTATCAACATCGGCCTTGTCATAGCCGCCGAACACGACTGTCTTTATAAATCTGCTTTCTGCCATAAGTTTACCTCCCGGTGTAATATCCAAAAATTTTAATAAAATATTACACAAATCACTATTAATAAATATAACATTATTTTTACATTTTGTCAATAGGATTCGAATCAAGTGACTATTTTTTCGCAAAAACTACAATATAATTAGTGCAGTTTTGTTATATTTAACTATTTCAAATGGGGGCAAAGCCCCGGTGTCAACAACTTTGACACCAACCTCACATACGCCGACCCGCTCGGCACTTTGGGGAGGCGCAGTAAAATTCTCCGAGCCGTGGGTTCTCGAATTTTCTGCGAAGTGCCTCGGGGTCGGCTTATAAATCTCGTTACTAACTATACAAAAATACTAAACCGCCCGATTCAGCAGATCCTCGGCAGCAGTTCGCCCTTGGGCTGCGGGAGTATCGTCTGGGTGCCTATCTCCGTCTCCAATATTACCCTGCCCTTGTTCTCCTCGGTGACACGGCCGATGATTGCGGCGTTCTTTGAATACTTGCCCTCGTGGAGTTTGTCAACTATCGCCTGTGCCTTATCAGCAGGGGCAAAGATAACCAGTCTGCCCTCGCAGGCAAGATAAAGCGGCTCTAAACCAAGCAGGCCGCACACGCCCTTAACTCTCTCATCAACGGGAATCGCCGTCTGGTCAAGGGCTATGCCCACATCGCTCTGCTCAGCTATCTCGTAGAGCACCGTGCCCACACCGCCTCTTGTGGCGTCACGGATAACGTGTATATCCTTAGTTACCGAGAGCATATCCTCGACTGTGCCCCAGAGAGGTGCGCAATCGCTGTCAACGTCCGAATCAATGCCGTAGGTATCTCTTGCAAGGAGAATAGTGCAGCCGTGTCTGCCCACGTCGCCGGTAACAATTACTGCATCGCCGGGCTTGGCGTACTTGCCCGAGGTGTCAGCGCCCTCGATTATCTCGCCCATGCCTGTTGTGGTGATGAAAACGCCGTCAACCTGCCCCTTGCCTGCGACCTTGGTATCGCCTGCAACTATCTTGACGCCCACCTCTGCAGCGGTCTTTTCCATAGCGGCGGCTATCTCTTCAAGCGCTGCGAGCGAGAAGCCCTCCTCGATAACAAAAGCGCAGGTCATATACTTAGGCTTAGCACCCATGCAGGAAAGGTCGTTAACCGTGCCGCAGATAGAGAGCTTGCCTATATTGCCGCCGTTGAATTTCCAGGGCGACACGATAAAGCCGTCAGTCGTAAAGCCCAGCCTGCCGTCTATCTTCGGCAGAACTGCCGCATCATCGGCTGTAAACTCGGGGTTTGAAAAATGTGCCTTGAATACTTTCTCTATAAGTTCGCTTGTCTGTCTGCCGCCTGCGCCGTGCGCAAGGGTCACTGTCTGTTCAGTCATTGTTTTTATCCTCCGTTTTATTCATTCTTTCTTTGCGTGCTGCTCGGCGCTGTTCATGGTTGTCAGCTTCACTATCAAAAAGCTCCACCGCCGCATCAGTCAGCTCGTCAGACCACCTTTTGCCGCTGTCAACAACGCTCGCCCAGGGCGCAAGAGTATCGTAATTCTCGTCATACATTATCGAATATGGCGGACCGCATCGGTCATTGACATTTTGAAAAAGATGCCGCCCCGTGCGTATTAGCCGCTCGTTGTCAGCGTCGCTCATTCCCTTTTGCCCGAGTCTATCGTAGACCTCTTTTGTTATCTCAAAGAGATTATAAGCCATACCTCCGCCCTCTTCGGCGGTGTAAAGCTCCCTCTCTTCATCATAACAGGCTTTCCAGCCCGTGCCTTGTTTGAATTGCATTTAATCACCCCATAATAATGCATAATGCAAAATGCATAATGCATAATTGATGTGTCGGCTTGCGCCGACTAATGCCCATTCGGGCAACCGCCTACGGCGGTATTTTTCAATTCACTTTTTCGACTTCAAGACTTTTAAATTCATCGCCCGCAGGGCGATACCATAATTTTGCATTATGCATTTAATCAGCGTACTGATAATACGCCGAGCAGGCGCCCTCGTCGGACACCATGCAGGCACCCACGGGGTGCAGCGGTGTGCAGACTTTGCCGAACACCTTGCAGTCGCTGGGCTTGCACTTGCCCTGCAATACATCACCGCAGCGGCAGGCAGGGTTTGGCTTGCCCTTTATCTCGGGCATGGCGAACTTTATCCTTGCGTCATAGTCGGCATAGTCAGACCTTAACTTCATGCCCGACATAGGTATGACGCCCAGGCCTCTCCACTCGCTGTCGCAGGGCTCCATTACCTCGTTCATTATGCGTATAGCGGCAGGGTTGCCCTCGTCCTTTACAACACGTGGATAGCAGTTTTTGAAAAACGGCTCGCCCTTTTCCAGAAGCTTAATACACACAGCCAGAGCCGTCATAAGCTCGCTTGCCGTAAAGCCCGCAACAACGCCAGATACGCCCTTTTCCTCACAGAGTTTAATGCAGGCGGCGTTGCCTGTAATGGCGTTTACGTGGCCGGGGTATATAAACGCATCGGCACTTCCCACCAAAGCGTTATATGCGTTTGGCATAGTCTTGTTAGCTGTCAGCAGAGAGAAATTTGCAAGCCCCTCCTCCTTTGCAGTCTTAGCCGCAAGGCAGGCAGAAGGGGTCGTCGTCTCAAAGCCTACTGCAAGGAACACCACCTGCGTATCGGGGTTTTCTCTTGCAAGCTGCACCGCATCAAGCGGCGAATAAACGGGGCGCACGTTTGCACCCTTGCTCCTTGCGCCTGCAAGCGACATCTCGGTGCCGGGAACTTTTATAAGGTCGCCGAAAGTGCATATCATACAGCCCTTTTCAAGTGCGAGCCAAATCGCCTCGTCGATAAAGCCCACCGCCGTGACGCACACGGGGCAGCCCGGGCCTGAGATTATATCTATCCCCTCGGGGACGAGCTTACGCAGACCTAATCTGAATATCTCGTGAGTATGCGTGCCGCAGACCTCCATTATGCGAAGCGGCCTGCCCTTATAGCCTGTGATAATCTCACGGGCTTTCATCATCTGTTCGTTCATAATATATCACCCATAACGTCGATAGCTTCCTGCTCGTCTGTTTCTGTGATCTTTGCTATGGCAACGCCTGCGTGTACCATAACATAATCGCCAGGCTCGAGGTCGTCAAGCACACCTGCGCTCACACTTCTCTGAGCACCGCCTGCATCAATAAGCGCCGTGCCGTCCTTTACGTTTACTACCTTTGCTGATAAACCAACACACATATTTATTCTTCCTTTCATATCAATGCATAAATCACAATGCATAATTTCCGTTCTTAAAACATCTCCTGCCCGAATGGGAATATCATCGGCGCTATGCGCCGATACCATGGCTGTTAACTGTTAGCTGTTAACTGTTAACTTCGGCGAAAGCCGCATACGCTGCCTGCCCCAAGGCTATGCCGCCGTCATTTGGGGGCACGAGCGAGTGGAGAAGCACCGTGAGGCCTTTCTCCTGCAAACGCTCACGCACAAGGCGTGTGAGCAGCCTGTTCTGGAACACGCCGCCGCTAAGTGCAGCAGTGGCTATGCCGCTTTTGTCTCGCAGCTTAACGCAGCCGCTCACTATCATATCTGCAAGGGTCGTGTGGAAGCGGTATGCAAGCTCTCCCCTGTCATCACCTGCGAGGAAGCGCTTTGCTATATCGCAGGCAAGAGATGTAGTATCCAAAATAACGCCCTTGTCATCATCGGCGCAGATAGCCGTCAGCGGCTCGGCGTTGCCGCTATGTCTGCGCTCGAAAACCTCAGCGTGATACATCAACGCCGTTGAAGCCTCACCCTCAAAGGTAGAAGCCTTTCTTATGCCGAGGATAGCCGACACCGCATCGAACACACGCCCCATACTGGTTGACGTTACCGAGTTAAGGCCGTTATCTGCCATAGCGGCTTGCAGCCTGAATGTCTTTTCATCGCATAAGTCAAGCTTTTGGCATATTTCCTGCGCTTCATCAAAACCTGCACGAAGCAGCTGCACGGCGATTCGCCAGCCCTCTTTTGCCGAGAGGTCGCCGCCCGTCTGCGCAAAGGGCATTATGCTGCCTGCACGCTCATAGCCTTTCATATCGCACAGGAAAAGCTCGCCGCCCCAGATAGTCTTATCATCACCGTAGCCCGTGCCGTCAAAGCTGACGCCTATCACCCTGCCCTCATAGTTATTCTCTGCCATACAGGAGAGGATATGGGCGTAGTGGTGCTGAATATGCACAAGCGGCAGGTCGTGCGACTTTGCGTAGTCCTCCGCAAAGGTGACGGAGTTATACATCGGGTGCTTATCACACACCACCGCCTGCGGAGCGGCCTCTAACATATCCGTCATTCGGGATAGGGATTCTTCAAGTGCTTTTACCGTTCTCACATCTGCCATATCGCCGATATAGGGCGAGAGGTAGAGCATACCGTTTCGCAGCACGCAAAAGCTGTTTTTAAGCTCGCCGCCGATAGCCACGGCCTGCTTATCGTCTGCACCTTTCAGCATAAACGGCAACGGTGCAAACCCACGGGAGCGCCTTATCATATACGGCTTATCAAAAAGCCAGTCGCACACGCTGTCATCAGCACGGATAAAAATATCTCTGTTGTGAGACAGGATCATATCGCAGAAATTACCAATCTCTTTTTCGGCGTTTTCATCATCACGGCAGATAGGTGCGCCCTTGGCGTTGCCGCTGGTCATGACTAAGCAGTCGCTCATCTGCACCCCGTCGGGCAGGTCAAAAAGCAGCATCTGCACGGGTGCATAGGGCAGCATAACGCCTACCGTTAGATTATCGGGGGCTATCATATCAGTAATCGTCTGATTTTCTCTTTTTTCAAGAAGCATTATGGGCTTTTGCCAGCCTGTAAGATAAGCTTCCTGCCCCTGCTTGATAACGCACTCACGCTTTACGGTGTCAAGGTCTTTCATCATCACCGCAAAGGGCTTCATCGGGCGGTGCTTAAGCTCACGAAGCCTGCTTACTGCCGCTTCGTTTTTCGCATCACAGCAAAGGTGAAAGCCGCCTATGCCCTTGATAGCAGCGATACCGCCCGACATTATCACCTTGCGCACCTTGGTTATGGCGGCAAGGCCTTTAGTCTCCTCGCCTAATATATACACCTCGGGGCCGCAGTCGTTGCAGCAGACGGGCTGTGCATCATAGCGGCGTGTTTCGGGTGAGGTATATTCCCTCTCGCACTCGGGGCACATTGGGAATTTCTTCATACTCGTGCGCACCCTGTCATAAGGCATAGCGTCAAGTATAGTCAGCCTCGGGCCGCATTGTGTGCAGTTGATAAAGGGGTGCAAGAAGCGCCTATTGTCTTTATCAAACAGCTCATCACGGCAGTTATCGCAGGTAGCTATATCGGGCGATATGAATATATCGCCGTATTCCTTTTCGCTCTCTATTATCTCAAAGCTGTCATAATCGGGTGCTGTGTCAAGCTCAAAGCTGTCAAGGCCTAAAATCACCGCACGCTCGGGTGGGCGGTTTTTGACTTCATTCTCAAAGCGGGCTATATCGTCACTCTCGCCCTGTGCAATTATCTCGACATATGAGCCTTTGTTGGCGACTGTGCCTTTAATGCCCAGTCTGTCGGCCGTGCGGGAAACAAACGGGCGAAAACCCACCCCCTGCACTATGCCGTAAACGTGTATGTTAACTGTTTTCATCGTTGTTTTCCTTATTAAGCCTGCCGCCGACTGCAAAGTGGCGCAGGTCTAAAAACTCGCCGCCAAAGCCCTTAAGCATAAGCTTAAAGCGCTCATCAGCAAGTATAGTATCAAAGCCGCCATTAAGTGCAAGCTCTATCAGCTCGTCTTCTTCGGTCAGGTGTATATCACCCTCACGCATATAGTCACTATGCATCATAAAGAAGCTTGCGGCAGTCACCTCACAGCCCGCTTTTTCATAATGCTCACGCAGAGCGTTCGCGCAGAATTGCTGGTGGACAATAAGCACCTTTTTGCCGCTTATTTCGGGAGCGTTATCTGTGAGTGGGTAGCCTGCATCAAAGGGCGTGCCGAAGCGCTCGTTTAAAAGCTTTGCGGCCTTTATTCCAGACGGGGCGATAACAAGAATGCGCTCGCACTCGCTGGCTTTTATTACCTCGTCAAGGCCTGAATCCATACCAAAGCAGACAATCTCACCACACTTATCAGAGAGGGCGGATTTTATCACCTTGCTGTCGGTCTCGCCTGTGTTCAGAGGGGTAGCACCGATAACGCCCAGCTTGCCTTTTTTGACGGGGAGCTTATCGGTCGCAAACTTATCAAAAAGCCTATAGTATGCCATTTCCTCGCCGTAGTCATAAAGGCGTGTGCCGTCGGTCTTAAGGGCTATGCAGGGCAGACCTGTTTTCTTTTCGCTCATACGCTCCAAGGCCTTAAGGTCGGTAGCTATTACCGCAGGAACGGGCGTGCCGACTATGGCTGTAAAGGGCGCATCTATCTGCTGCGTGATGAGGGAAAGCTTTTTAACTAACATATCATCACGGCCGAGAATAGCGTCCATATCTCTGAGGCCTGCGGAGAAGAGCGCCGAGCGCTTTTCAAACCACCTCGGCTCGTCAAAGCCGCAGACGTTGCCTGCGCAGCCGCCCGCATCGCATATAACGGTTATTCCGCCCATTTCGTAAAGCACCGAGCAGGCGCCCGAATCGTCGGGGGCAAGGGGCGATATGTGTTTTAGCAGTTTTTTCATTTGCCCGCCTTCCTTTCGTCAAGTGCCTTGTCAAGGGCGTTGAATAATATCTCCACCCCACGGTAGCCGAACGGCTGGTCTTCGCCGTTGAACTCTACGCCTGCTATGCCCTTATGATAATAACACGCATCAGCGCCGATAGCCGCCTGAATCTCGGGGTCGGGCTTATAATTCATCATCGTGGGGGAAAGGTTTGAGAATATCTTTGTGTCGGGGGAAAGTTCTGCAAGCTTTCTGATGAACACGAAATTCCTCTCCCCTGCCGTGCCGTATATCTCACGCACCTTAAAGCCGTATTCGGTTAGTGCAAGTGCAAGCTCAAAGCTGTCGGCATTAAGGCTCTCGCCTACTGCGAAAGTAACCTCTCCGTGCTTAGCCTTAAAGCTCTCGATAAGCGCCTTTGTCTTATCAAAATATTCGCTGTCGTCAAGCTTGGCACCTATCGCCTCACCAAGCAGGCGGTACTGGTTATGTATCTTATCAAGGCGGTACATTCGGGTAAGCTCAATAAAGGGAATACCCAAGCGCTCCTGCATATCCTGCGCAGCGGCTCTTGCTTCGGAGTTTAGCACAATGCTGAAATTCGCACGGGATATATCCAAATATTCCTCAAAGGTCTTACATCTGCCTATCTCGTGAATTTTCTTGATACCTGCCGACTTTAGAAGAGGATAAATCTCGTTGTTATCTTCAAGCGCCGAGAAAAAGCCTAAGATACTGCACTCATTAGACACACGCTTTTGCGGCTCTAAGAGAGAGTATATGCTCTTTCTTACAAGCCCCATAGGCGGAAGCCTTTTCTCACGGGTGAGGGCATACATATAGGCAGGGGCAGCCTTAACGCCAGTCTTGTCAAAGCAGGCACGGCAGACACGCTCCATATCCGTTCCCAAAAGTGCATCAACGCAGGTGCAGCAGAGCATTATCACCGAGGGGGTGTAGTCAAGCTCTTTTAAAAGCTCCTCGCAGGCCTTGGGTATCTTGTTGACATAGCGTCCTGTGACGATATCGGTATCATCAAGCATTAGATAGAAAAAGCGCTCGTCATAGCCTAAGTCGCTCAAAAGCGCAGTATTGCGCCCGCAGCAGCCGGGGGCTATAAGCAGCATAACGCTGCCAGGTATCACAAGCCCTGCACGCTTGACGCCGAAGCCCTTAGCGCCCGGCGAGTTGAAATCAAGTGTCGCAGGGGAAGAGTATATCATATGCTTGCCCGAATCAAGTTCACGGGGCAGGTCGTCATAGCCACGGGCGGCAAGCTCTTTGGCGGTTATAAAATATGCGTCGGTCATTTGTTTTCATCTTCCTCGATAAGTGTTTTTGCAAGGGCTATAAAGCGCTTTGACACCTCGCAGTCTGGGTCGCCCTCAACGGCTGTCAGCCCCATATCCTCATACCTTGTTATATCGTCAGAGCGTGGAATGTCAGCGGTTATCTCGATGCCCGCTTTGTCGGCAAAGGCACGCACCTTTTCCTCCTCGCCAATAACGTTTCGGCGGTTGAGTATCACGCCACGCACCTTGGCGTAGCTTCTGTCTTCAAAATTCTTAACGGCGCTCCAGATATTATTTGCAGCATAGAGTGCCATTTTCTCGCCCGAGGTGACTATGAGCACCTGCTCGGCGTAGCCCTCTCTTATGGGGGCTGCAAAGCCGCCGCAGACCACGTCGCCAAGCACGTCATAAAGCACGGCGTCGGGCTTGAATGTCTTGAAAAGCTCAAGCTCTTCAAGCAGCGAGAATGTGGTGATTATGCCACGCCCTGCGCAGCCGAGGCCCGGGGTAGGGCCGCCTGTTTCTATGCAGAGAATGCCGCCATAGCCTGTCTTTGATATCTGCTCTATCTTTTCAGGCTCTTCGTCATACTTGCGCATATAGTCCATAACGGGCAGCACGGGGTCACCGTGGAGCAGATTTATCGTCGAGTCTGCCTTGGGGTCGCAGCCTATCTGTATAACACGCTTGCCCAAGCTTGCAAGCGCTGCTGAAAGGTTGGCGGTGCAGGTGGATTTGCCGATACCGCCTTTGCCGTAAATTGCGAGTTTAATCATCTTAATATCTCCTGTAAACGCCTATCAATGACGTTGGTAAAATGTCTCTCATAGCACCTGCCAGAGAATGCGAAATGCGGCAGGTTCAAAAATGCCGTTTCCTTTGGAACAATGTATTTATAAAGCGGGTCTGCTATCACGCAGGCGGGCTTGTAGTCTTGCAGATATTTTTCTATATCCTCTTCCGCACTAAGGCAGACATCGCCCTGCGCAAGTATCCTCTCATCGGTCGGCAGAGTGCTTATGACTGTTGCCCTGCCACGCCTGTCGGATTCGAGGGCGCAGGCAAGTGACGATGCAAAAACGCTCTCGCCGATTATCACCGTATCTCCGCCGCTTTGGTGAACAGCGCTGTAGAAATAGTCCTCATTATGCTCCATAGCCCAGAACAAAGCACCCGCAAGGTCGCAGGGGTATTCACAGCCCAGCGGCACACCGCAGACTATGGGTATGCCATAGGTGTCTTTTAAATACTGCGCCGCCGCAAAGCCCGAGTATGAAACCACAAGGCTGACTTTTGCGCTGGGCATAGCTTTTATATTATCTAAGCTGTCGCCCATAGCAAGAGTGCAGACGCACTCAAAGCCGTTGTCTGCAAGCCATTTCTTGATAGCCGTATCTGTTCCAAGCGGAAAATCAAGCGGGGTAAGGCCAAGCACGTTTACGGCGTTGTCACGCTTTTCGCAGGGCTGGGCGTAGGCCTTTACCACTTCAAGCAAAGCTTCACTCGCACCCTCGATATAAGAGCGTGTGCCGTTGGTGTGCAGGGGTATTGTCTTAATGCCACTCTGCGCTTCTATTTCAAGCGCCACGGCATCATAGTCAAAGCCCGTCATCATAGGCATCGGCGAGCCGCAGAGGGCAATAAAGGCAGGCTGTTTGTCGTGTGCCGCCGACACCACGTCTGCTATGAATTTATCATCATTACCCATTATGGCGTCAAGCTCGGTGAGGGCTGATATGAAGATGTTGCTTTTCATCTTTGTCCACCTCGGCTCATCGTGGGTCGAGTAGGTGGAGTTGCAGCCCGATGCATCATGCACCACGGTCATGCCGCCAAGCTCATACAAAGCCGAGCACACCCCCGAGCTATCCGCCGCATAGCAGGGTATTATCTTTGATACGTTTTTCAAAACTGTTCTCCTTACTTTTTCTTTCTATTACAGGCAGCTTGCACAGCCCATGCCTTTGAGTCTGAGAAGCTGCGCTCTGTCCTTTTTGTTGAGGTAAGCATCGGTCATCAGGTCGGCTATTTTTCTGATACCGCTAAAGCCGTAATAGCCGCCGTTTACTATGATATTCACAAACCTGTCGCTGGCAAAATAGTACGCCGCCTTTTGCCCAATTGCAAGAATATCCTCGTGAGGCTCATCGGGCATTTCGAGCATATTTACATTCACAGGGGAATATATCAGCAGCTCGGGGCGGTTGATTTTGAGCCACTCGAAAGCCTGCGGCTCTGCCCCTGCCGAATCTGCCACCACATACCTTACATCAAAGCCCTGCTCGCACAGAAGTCTTGCAAGCTCAAAGGGGCGTGTGACGGCTGTATAGTCTATAGCAATCGGTGTATCGCCTATTATCGCCTTGGCATTTTTGAGTGATTGCAAAGCCGCCTTTTTATCCTCTTCAAAATCGGGCATATCAACACCCAGCGTGTCGCAGAGAGTCTTATAGTTTTCCTCGATAGTATCAAAATCACAGCTGAACGGGATATGTATATGCTCGCCGCCGAAGCGCTCTTTAAGCTCATCGCCTGCAAGCACGCCTGTGGGTATATAGCTTATGTTGACTGCGGCCTTTGCCATTTGCAGATATTCTTCAAAAGTCTTGCAGTAGGCTATATCATAAAGGGTAAAGCCGTTTTCTCTGATTATTCTTACAAGCTCTGAGTCTTCATCAGTCGCACGGTCGTTGCCGACTATGGCGACGCACTTTTTATCAAGCGGCAGCGGCTGCAAAGCGCCGTATATCTGCGAGCTCATTTTCATAACGGGCGAAACTGTGGTGCGCATCGTGGGGGTCATATAGCAGTCAACAAAATGAATGTCGGGGTATTTTGCAGACAGCTCACCAATGATAACATCAAAATCAACCCCTGCAAAAAGATGTATGCAGCTCAGATACAAAAGCACAACGGGCGGGCGGTGGCCGAGCTTTTCGATTATCTCGCAGACACCGTCTATAATATCGCTCTCCAAAGTGCCGTCAAACATATCCTCTTCGCTTACGGATATCCAGCTTAGTCTGTCAAGCTCGAACATCTCGGCGGCGGTGAGTATAACGCCCCTTAAGCACCCCTGTGCGCAGGCGAATATCTCGTGCGCTTCGGGAACGAGCATACCTGTATGCACGATATTCCACATACCCCTTGCAGGCGGGTTATACTCCAGGCCTGAAGGGAAAATGCCGTTTATATCGGCATCGGCTATCTTCACAAAAGACGGACGGTCGGGTGTGTTAGTTACGCTCATACCGCACCCCCGAATGAAGCCATTACAGCCCTTGCCGTGTCTTCAAGCTGACAGCGTGTTATCGTGTCATAGCACGCCTCAAAAACGGTCATTCCGTGCTTTTCTGCAAAGGGGATATTTGAGTTACGGTCGATGCTTGATATCACAGATGTGTTAAAATCGCAGGCAAGTGTCTCTGCCGCTTCTGCTTCATTATCTATGCCACGCTTGTTGAGAATAATCCCACCAAGCTCGGCATAGCCCCTGCCCTTGAAATTCTCAACCGCCATGCAGATATTTGCAGCGGCGTAGACAGACATCTTCTCGCCCGATGTGACAACGAATACCTTGTCGGCATAGCCCTTTCTCATAGGCATTGAAAAGCCGCCGCAGACCACGTCGCCCAGCACGTCATATATCACGACGTCGGGCTTGTAGACATCATATGCGCCCAGCTTTTCGAGCGTTTCAAGGGCGTTGATTATACCCCTGCCCGCACAGCCGAGCCCCGGCACGGGGCCGCCTGCTTCAACGCATTTTACACCGAACGAGCCCTCACGGACAATATCATCAAGGGTTATCTTGCCCACGCCCTTTTCACGGGTCAGCTGCAAAACTGTTGCCATTCGCTCGCCGCCGTGCAGCAGCGAGGTCGAGTCTGCCTTGGGGTCACAGCCTATCTGCATAACTCGCTTGCCCTCTCTTGCAAGGGCGGCTGATATATTGCAGGCGATAGTCGATTTGCCTATGCCGCCTTTTCCGTAAAGTGCTATCTTTATCATTTATAATCTCCTCTTGTTATTATCACATCGTACCCTATGCGCTTCATTCTTGCCTGCACGCAGGTCTTACACATATCGGTGCTGTCCTCGGTGCATATCTTGCCGTCATAGAGCATATATTTTTTTCTCACCGCCGTGGGTGAAAGATTTGGCATTATGACATTTGCCCCTGCAAGCACCCCCTGCTCTCTTCCGTCGGGGCGGATAGTACCGAGCGCTGTTGTTGCAGGCAGCAGCACTCTCGGCAGCATAAGTCTGCAAAGCGAAAGCACAAAAAGTGTCAGCTCATAGCTGCCCTTTTCCTTATCCTTAAAAGGCGTATCCTTATGGGGCAGGAACGGGCCTGTGCCAATCATATGCGGCTCAAACTCACGCAGAAAGAGCATATCGTCTGCTAAATTCTCGCTCGTCTGGTAGGGCGCACCTATCATCATTCCTGCACCTGTCTGGTAGCCCAAGTCTTTGAGCATTTTCAGGCAGTTCATTCTGTGCTCAAAGCTCATATCCGCAGGGTGGAGCTTTTCATAGAGCGACTTTGTTGCTGTTTCATGCCGAAGCAGATACCTGTCAG
>CADAGC010000062.1 GCA_902787365.1 uncultured Ruminococcus sp.
TTACAGCACAGCTGACAAGAGCGTTGACCTTTCAAGGATACTCTTCTACAGTGACGCTGACAAGCAGCACTTTGTTGATGCTGACAAATACGACTTCGAGCTTGAAAAGACAAAGGACGAGTGCGTTCTCAAAACACAGCTTGCCAAAGCTTTAAAGAGCAAAGAGAACAAGAGCATAGACGTTGAAGTAACAAACACCGACCGTGCATTCGGTACGGCTTTAGGCTCACAGATAACAAGGCTCTACGGCACCGATATCGAAGAGGGCACATTTACTGTAAACTGCCACGGTGCAGGCGGTCAGAGCTTCGGTGCATTCATACCCAAGGGACTGACCTTAAAGCTCACAGGCGACTCGAACGACTACTTCGGCAAGGGCTTATCGGGCGGCGAGCTGATACTTATGACCCCCGAAAAGTCGGCATTCAAGGCTGATGAGAACATCATCTGCGGAAACGTAGCACTCTACGGTGCGACTTCGGGCAAGGCCTTTATAAACGGCGTTGCAGGCGAGAGATTCTGCGTAAGAAATTCGGGTGCTACAGCTGTATGCGAGGGTGTGGGCGACCACGGCTGCGAATACATGACAGGCGGCGTTGCAGTAATTCTCGGCAGCACGGGCAAGAACTTTGCGGCAGGTATGTCGGGCGGTATAGCTTACGTGCTCGATGAGAACAGAGACCTTTATATGCGACTGAACAAAGAACTTGTAAACTCTCTCGAGGTAACGGAGAAATACGACATCGAAAACCTCAAAGAGCTTATAAACGAGCATTACGAAAAGACAGGTTCGCAAAAGGCAAGACACATTCTTGACGACTTCGGCTCATACCTGCCGATGTTCAAGAAGATAGTGCCGCACGACTATGCAAGCATTCATAAGGCTATGGCCGAGCTTGAAGAAAAAGGTCTTACCCACGAGCAGGCCGAGATAGAAGCATTTGAACTTATAAAGAAGGAGAAATGACCTATGGGAAAGCCGACAGGTTTTATGGAATACGGCAGGGTCGAAAACGCTGCCGTAACACCTCTTGAAAGAATAAAGAATTACAACGAGTTCCACTCCTCTCTGAGCGACAAGGAGAGGAGAGAGCAGGCAGCAAGATGTATGAACTGCGGCG
Organism: uncultured Ruminococcus sp.; assembly: GCA_902787365.1. Taxonomy (GTDB): domain Bacteria; phylum Bacillota; class Clostridia; order Oscillospirales; family Ruminococcaceae; genus NK3A76. The sequence continues at coordinate 1,122 of CADAGC010000062.1, forward strand.
TGCCGTTTTGTCAGAACGGGCAGCTCATAGGCGGAATGATGAGCGGCTGCCCCTTAAACAACCTCATTCCCGAATGGGGCGAGCTGCTTTACAGGGGCAGCACAGAGCTTGCGCTTGAAAGGCTTCTGATGACAAACCCCTTCCCCGAGTTCACATCGAGAGTATGCCCTGCTTTATGCGAAAAAGCCTGCATCTGCGGTGTCAACGATGCGCCCGTGACAGTTCGTGACAATGAGAGAATGATAATAGAATACGGCTTTGAGAATGAGCTTGTAAAGCCCGTGACAGGCCAGCACAGAACAGGCAAGAAGATTGCAGTCATCGGCTCGGGCCCTGCAGGGCTTGCAGCGGCGGAGATGCTCTCAAGGCGTGGGCACGACGTAACAGTTTACGAGCGTGAGGACGCAGTAGGCGGCCTGCTTATGTACGGCATACCGAACATGAAGCTTGAAAAGGACGTTATCAAGCGCCGTGTTAAGCTTATGGAGCAGCAGGGCGTGACATTCAAGACAGGCGTAAACGTTGGCAAGGACGTAAAGGGAGCAGAGATAAACAGGGAATATGATGCTGTGATACTCGCCTGCGGTGCTTCAAAGCCTCGTGACATAAAGGCCGAGGGGCGTGATGCGCAGGGCATACGCTTTGCAGTTGATTACCTCAAAGACAGCACAAAGACCCTTATGGCAGGCGGCAAGCCCGATGAAGCAAAGGGCAAGAACGTAATCGTCATAGGCGGCGGCGACACGGGCAACGACTGTGTAGGCACAGCCATAAGGCAGGGCTGCAAGTCGGTAACACAGCTTGAAATGATGCCAAAACTGCCCGATGAGAGAGCCGCAAACAACCCCTTCCCCGAGTGGCCTAAGGTATGCAAGACAGACTACGGTCAGGAAGAGGCAGCAGCAGTATTCGGGCATGACCCAAGGCTTTATCAGACGACGGTCAAGGAGTTCATCAAGGACGACAAAGGCCGCCTGAAAGCAGTAAAGACGATAAGCCTTGACTTTTCAAACGGCAAGATGACAGAGGTTGCAGGCAGCGAAAAGACCCTGCCCTGCGAGCTGGTACTCATCGCTGCGGGCTTCTTAGGCTGCGAGGAATATGTAGCTGAAGCTTTCGGCACAAAGCTCACACAGCGTGGCAAGCTTGATACCGACAGTCACCGTCTTGGCGGCAAGCTCTTCTGCGCAGGCGATGCACACATAGGCCAGTCTCTGGTAGTAAGGGCTATTCGTGAGGGGCTTGACTGCGCTAAGGAAGCAGACGAATTTCTTTTAGGATATACACCGCTTTAAGGAGGATAAACGTGGAAGGTTCTATACACGAAGAATGCGGCGTTTTCGGAATATTTGACAAATCAGCAGGTGTTGCATCAAGCACCTGCTATGGTCTTTATGCCCTACAGCACAGGGGGCAGGAAAGCTGCGGTATAGCCGTCTGCGATGACGGCATTATGAGATGCGAAAAGGATATGGGGCTTGTATCAGAAGTCTTTGACAAGGAGCGTATCGAAAGGCTCGGGCAGGCAAAAATGGCTGTCGGGCACGTGCGCTACTCCACCACGGGCGGAAATGAAGCGAGCAACATACAGCCACTTTGTATACGCCACATAAAGGGCAATATGGCGCTCGTTCACAACGGCAACTTAGTCAATGCCGCACAGCTCAGAAGCAGCTTTGAACTTTCGGGGGCGATATTCCATTGTACCACAGACACCGAAGCCATAGCCTACGCCATAGTGCGTGAACGCATAGGCAGCGACTCTACAGAGCAGGCTATCGCAAAGGCCATGCACGAGCTCAAAGGTGCATATTCCTGCATTGTTATGACGGCAACCAAGCTGATAGCTTTCCGTGACCCGTTCGGGCTGAGGCCTTTATGCATAGGGCAAAAGGAAAACGGCGCTTACGTTATAGCATCTGAAAGCTGTGCGCTCGATGCGGTGAGTGCAAAGCTCATTCGTGACATAGAGCCGGGCGAGATAGTGACGGTAAGCGATGACGGACTATCGTCTATAAAGCTGCCGAAAGAAAAGCGCCACGTATGCATTTTCGAGTATATCTACTTTGCACGCCCCGATTCTGTGATAGAGGGTGTGGGCGTGCATCACTCACGAATAAAGGCAGGGCATATTCTTGCGCAACACTCCCCTGTTGATGCAGACGTTGTAATAGGCGTGCCCGATTCGGGGATAGATGCGGCACTCGGCTTTGCAGAGCAAAGCGGCATACCCTACGGCATGGGCTTTATCAAGAACAAATACATAGGCCGAAGCTTTATTGAGCCGACACAGGCCGAGCGTGCCGACAAGGTGAAGATCAAGCTATCTGTCATAAGAGAAACTGTAGCAGGAAAGCGTGTGGTCATGATAGACGACTCTATCGTTCGTGGCACCACAAGTGCGAGGATAATAAAGCTTCTGCGTGAAGCGGGTGCAAAGGAAGTTCACGTAAGGATAACTGCGCCGCCGTTTTTACACTCCTGCTATTTCGGAACAGATATCGACAGCGAGGAAAACCTTATATCCAGCCGCCTGCACAGTACAGAGGCGGTAGCCAAGGAAATAGGCGCTGACTCGCTTGCATTCTTCCCGAACGAGAGGCTGGGCGAGCTTGCCGGCGAGGGCTACTGCGACGGGTGCTTCAGCGGCAAATACCCCGTTGATGTAAGCGGCGCAGGCAGAAAGAACAAATTCGACAAAAAGATACACGAGAGTTGACAAACCGAGTGCGTTCAAGTATAATAAGAAATATGATTACTATGCATTTTGCAGCAGACCGGAGGTTTATATGAACTACAACGCAGACGAGATAATACAGTATGTTCTTGAAGAGGACGTAAAATTCATACGCCTTGCCTTTTGTGACGTATTCGGCAGGCAGAGAAACATATCAATTATGCCCACCGAGCTTGAAAGGGCTTTCAGAACGGGCATAACAATAGACGCATCATCGGTAAACGGCTTCGGCTCGGATATCTATTCAGACCTTTTGCTCCACCCCGACCCCGACACGTTGTCTGTTCTTCCCTGGCGACCCGAGCACGGGCGTGTGGTGAGAATGTTCTGCACGATAACTCACTCTGACGGCAAGCCCTTTGACTGCGACACGAGAGCGCTGCTCATAAGAGCAATAGAAGAAGCCAAAAAGCAGGGGCTTGAATTTGACTTCGGCTCGTCTATGGAGTTTTATCTTTTCAAGACTGACGAGGAGGGCGAGCGCACCTACACCCCCTATGACAATGCGGGCTATATGGACATAGCCCCCGACGACAAGGGCGAGAACATCAGGCGTGAGATATGCCTGACACTGGAGCAGATGGGTATTTTCCCTGAATCGAGCTATCACGAGAAAGGCCCCGGTCAGAACGAGATAGACTTCCGTTATGCAGATGCTTTATCTGCTGCTGACAATACTATCGCATTCCAGACGGTCGTAAGAACTTCCGCTGCGAGAAACGGCGTGTGGGCTGATTTCTCACCCAAGCCGCTCAACGACAAGCCAGGCAACGGCTTTCACATCAACATATCAATCAGCGACAAGGGGCAGAACAAGATGCTGCTGACCCACGTTATCGCCGGCATTATGGAGCACATCGGCAGCATGACGCTGTTTTTAGACCCGACAGAGAGGTCTTACGAAAGGCTTGGCAGCTGCTGCGCCCCCAAATACATTACCTGGTCAAGCGAGAACCGCTCGCAGCTTATACGCATACCCTCAGCTATCGGTGTCGGCAGGCGTGCAGAGCTGCGCTCACCCGACCCGCTTGCAAATCCATACCTTGCATTCGCACTAATAATCTATGCAGCGCTCGACGGCGTAAAGAAAGAGCTTTTCATGCCCAAGATATGCGACTTTGACCCATTAAAGGCAGATGAAGAGCTGACAAAAGACCTTGACACGCTGCCCGACAACATAGAAGAAGCGAAGGCTGCCGCCCGTGAGAGCGAATTTATAGCCTCATGCCTGCCTAAAGCCATAATCGACTCATATTGCGGGCTATGAGGTGAGAAAAGGTGATATTAAAGGAAGTTAACTACAGCGTGCTGATAGTGTCGTCGTCAAAGAAAATGGCGGAAAAGCTCATTTTACTGCTTGACGAGCAGCGGCACTTCACCGCCGACACGAAAAGCAGCGCCGCATCTGCACGGCGTGTGCTTGCCGAGCGGCAGTACGACATGGTGATGATCACCGACCCATTGCCCGACGAGAGCGCTGCATCTCTTGCAGTAGAGCTGTGTGGTGACAACCACACGGTAGTTGCTATGATAACCGACATACAAAACTATGCCGAGGTTTCAGAGTATGTATGCCGATTCGGGGCTTTCGTGCTGCCAAGGCCTGCTCCGAAGCAGCTGCTTTTACAGGCGCTCGACTGGATGCAGAGCACCCGTGAGCGGCTGAGGCGCTTTGAGAAAAAGCAGCTTAGCTTAGAGGACAAGATGAAAGAGATAAGAGCTGTAAACCGTGCAAAATGGGCGCTCATATCCTCACAGGGCATGAGCGAGCAGGAGGCTCACCGATACATTGAAAAACAGGCTATGGACTGCGGCGTGAGCAAGCTGCTGATAGCTTTGCAGATAATAAGTGAAAACGAATAAACGGTACTGTCGTTATGTAACAGTACCGTTTATCTATTATAAGGAGAAATGTATTATTTACAGCTCAACGTGAATGTAGGGATCGTCCTTGACTGCGGTCTTTTTGCTCGTATTCTTTATGACCTCTCTCTCAGCCTTGACGTTGTTGTTATAATTTCTCTCCAGTTTATAGCTTGTGCCAAGAGACTCTGTGCCGAGTTTAACAGCACCTTCCCAGCCCTTATTGGCTGCCATAAGGCGCTCAAAAGGCTTGCCCTCTCTCATTTGTCTTGCAAGCTCGCTTATGCCTTCTTCATCTCTGGTAAAGCCTTTTACCTTGTGATTGTCTATATAATTCATAGCAAGGATCCTGCTTGCGTGGATAGCTATAGCTTCTCTTAAATGCTCGACACCCTCTTTGGTCTTGGGCTTGCCCTCGTTAAGAAGCTTTGCAATCTGGTCACGCTCATAGTCTTCTCTGAGCTTCTTTGTCTCGTTTGTAAGCTTAAACTGGTCACGTCTGCCCTTTAAGCAGTTTTTTACACCCTCTTCAAAGTCCTTGGGAGCATACTTTTTCTTCTCATATTCTCTCATGACCTTGTTATGGTCTGCGGAGGTGAACCGCTTCATGCCGAGCTGATTTCTTGTCATATCAATGATAGCCATAGCTGCGTCAAAGCGCTTCTCGCCGCTGGGGGTAGTGGGCTTCCAGTTGGGGTTATTATTCCACCTGCCGTCACGCTTTACGGAAACATACTCCTCTGCTGCTGTTCTTAAGTCGTTGAGATATTTATTCTTCTTCTCGGGGTCAGCATTAGCGCCCATTTTTTCCATATATGCATTAAATGCCTTATAGCTGCTTACAAGCTTTTCGTGCTCTGCCGACGAGCCTTTGTTGAACCAACCCTGCTTGTCAAGGTCTGCACCGAGCGTCTTTGAGTCAAGAGCATTATAGCCCTGAGCCTCGTACTTAGAGCCTTCCTTATTGACCTCTTCGGGGCTCTTTTCCTTGACTTCATTTGATGTGAGCAGATGGCTGTACTTGCTTTCGATAAGCATACCGTCTATGTCGATATTTGCCTTACAATGCTTATTAATGCGCTGGAGAGTCTTAAGGAAATTCTTACGGTGCTCTTCACCGTACTTAGCGTCATCAAGGCCGTCCATAACCTGATTGAAGTTATCATCAGCCTGAAGCCAGTTCTTGAAAGCACCGAGGCCTGCGATACCGAGGTGGAATTTTCTCTCACCGACCTCTTCGGGGTCTTCGGTAGAGGCGTAATTGCCGGTTTTCTTCATCTCATCAGCTGTCTTAGTAAAAATAGAGATGTTGTCGAGATGATTGCTGAGTGTATCAAACACAGGAGTGTTTTTGGAAGAATTCATCTTTATCTGGCTAAGCCCGATAGATAACTGTCTAAGATCATCTATGGTATCATAGTCATCAAGCTGGCTCTTTGTATACTTGCTACGTGCATCAGGAGAGTTATGATCTTCAGGGGCACGGTGGGGGTACTTTTTCTTCCACTGCGAGAAAGTGAGCATTTCAATGCCTTCATCTTGGGCTATATCGAAAAGCTCTCCATTATCCATTTCTTTGAATTTCTTTTTCTCTTCTTAGTTGATATAAGGTTTCTTTGGCATAGTATATTCCTCCTAAAATAATGTTTTGTGTTATTGCTTTTTGGGGTCTTCTGTAATTAATACCCCCACAATCACAAAACGGGTGCAAAAAAAATAAAAAAACCGCACCAGAGCAAAAAATGCTTTGGTGCGGCTGACATCACACGCCGAATTCGTAGGGTGTGACCTGATATACGAAGTAGTTGAGCCAGTTTGAGAAAAGCAGGCTCGAATGAGCTATCCAGCTGCTGACTGGGGGCTTTTCGGGGTCATTTCCGGGGAAATAATTCTCGGGTATATCGGGAGAAAGCCCCTTTTCCTTATCACGCTCATACTCAAAGGCAAGGCGATCGGTATCATACTCGGGGTGGCCGTCAACGAAGATATTGCTGCCGCCGTCGGATATGATATATGCCCCTGCTGTGTCGGAACGGGCTATAACTTCAAGCTCCGGCACAGCGGCAAGCTCATGCTCATTGATACCGCTATAGGTCGAATGGGGCGCATTAAACACCTTATCAAAGCCACGCACAAGTTCATTATTCTTTGAAAGCACGGTATGCGAGAAAATGCCCGAAAGCTTTTTGTCAAGGTCGTGCTTAGTGACGCCGTAGTGGTAGTAAAGCCCTGCCTGCGCCGCCCAGCTGAGGTGAAGCGTTGATGTTACGTGCAGTCTTGACCATTCAAGGATAGCTGAAAGCTCGTTCCAGTAATCGACCTGCTCAAAGCCGAGCTTTTCGACAGGTGCGCCCGTTATGATAAGGCCGTCAAAATACTCACGCTCTATCTCATAGAACGGGCGGTAGTTCTTTAAAAGGTAAGATGCGCCCGTGTTTTTATACTTATGCGTCACAAGCCTTATAAATGTAACATCAATTTGCAGCGGCGAGTTTGACAGCAGGCGAAGAAGCTGCTCCTCTGTTTCCTGCTTATCGGGCATAAGGTTCAAAACAGCGATATTCAGGCTTCTGATATCCTGATGTATCGCCCGCTCGTTAGTCATAGCGAAGATGTTTTCTTTCTTCAAGTTATCAACTGCGGTTATTCCTTCTTTTACTCTGATCGGCATTTTGTCGTCCTCCTTATCTTAAATGGGGGGACATAGTCCCCCATACCCCCTTGCGCTGACCCACTCGGCGACTGGAGAGGCTTGGAAACTTTGGTAGGACGTAAAGACCTCCCAAAGTTCCCAAGAAGCCGCCTCGGGGTCAGCTTGTTTCTTTCCTAATGGGGGGACTATGCCCCCCATACCCCCTTGCGCTGACCCACTCGGCGACTGGAGAGGCTTGGAATCTTTGGTAGGACGTAAAGACCTCCCAAAGTTCCCAAGAAGCCGCCTCGGGGTCAGCTTGTTTCTTTCCTAATGGGTCAGTTTATTAGCTGATGTATGCTTCTACTTTTTTATGTATTTCACACATTATATCACCTATAGCCTACTATGTCAATAGGCTTAATATGATATTTACAAATTATACATTATTAAAGCCGCACAAATTGCCAAAATTCAGCAGATACGGGGATTTTGCTTTGTAGATATACACAAATTAAACAAAGTTAACATTTACCCTATTGACAAAGTAGGAATTATCTGATATAATTCATAGTGTTCCGATATGATATGAGAGGAGGCGGTTAAAATGTCACTAAAAGAAATATCTGCAATGACGGGTGTATCTGTCTCAACAGTCGGCAGGATACTGAGCGACCCTTCACACAGATGCGCAAATGAAGAGACACGCAAAAAGGTCATTGAAGCCGCACGCACCATAGGTTACGTGCCAAACGCCGCCGCAAGAAATCTCAAATCAGGCAAGGGCAGGCAGGAGAAGATCTACTCTATTAACATACTCCTCACCCGTTCTGACCCCGAATCATCAGACCCGTTTTATGACGAGCTTCTGATGCTGCTTGAAAAGGAGCTTCGCAGCAACAGCTGCATAGTTCACAGCATTATGCGCTGCACGGAATTTTCCGACAGCAGGGTGAAAGCACCGCAGCTTGAAGCCCTTGCCGAGAAGCTTTTCAAGACCGAGAGCGGCGCTGACGGGCTTATAGTCATAGGCAAGGTCACCCACAAGGCGCTTGATGCGCTCAAAGCCTATGAGAAAAACATCGTATCTATCAACCGTGACCCCACAAATCACGAGGTAGACGAGGTGTTATGTGACGGCGGGCGGATAGCGAGAGAGGCGGTAGCTTATCTTGCGAAGCTTGGGCACACGAAGATAGGCTTTGTGGGCGGCTGTCATCACGAGGCGAGGTTTACGGGATATCAGCAGGCGCTCAATGAGTTGCGGCTTTCGCTGGAGCTTGACCACATCTACGACACCACACCGAGCGAGGCGCACGGGTTAGCGGCGCTGCAATACTTCAAAGGGCTTTCAGACCCGCCGACGGCTATCTACTGCGCAAATGACATTCTTGCGGTAGGTATGATAAAGGGCATGGACAGGCGCAGGATTAGAGACTACTTTCCTTCTGTGATATCGAGCGATGACATTGATGCGGCGCAGTACACACGCCCCATGCTCACCACCATATCGCTGCCAAAGACGGAAATGGTGAGATTTGCGCTTATGCTGCTGCTCGACCGAATAAAGGGCGGCCACAAGACTGTATCACGGCTCGAACTTGAAGGCAGGCTCATCATAAGAGAGAGCTGCCGCAGGAACTTTGATATGAGCGAGCCTGAGTACTATATATAATATAAGACCACACATCTTGCCATGCTGTTTCGGCGGCATGGCAAGTAGTTTGGTGAGGTAGTGACAACGTTATCGTGAGAATTGCGGTTTTTGCATTTCACGATACGAGATAACGTTATATACCGCCGTAAAGAGACTGACAACGTTATCACGCAAGCGGCGAAGTTAACCTCAGGTTAAAAAACAAACAACGATTTTGGCAATAAAAAACCGACCATATAAAGGAAAGTTATAACCGAAAAGGCAAGGCGTGACAACGTTATCACGAATAGCTGTTGACTATCGCCGAAAATAAGTGTATGATGTATACATAGTAATTCGATAGGACAAATATGAAAGGAAGAGAATACTATGAGCTACAAAAACATAAACACAGCACTTATTCACGGAGGCATTTCAACAGACGAGCGCACGGGCGCTGTAAACGTGCCTATCTACCAGACATCGACCTTTAAGCAGGACGGGCTTGGCAAGATGAGGGGCTATGAATACTCCCGCACGGGCAACCCCACAAGAGAAGCCCTTGAAGCACTCATCGCAGAGCTTGAAGGCGGCTATGCGGGCTTTGCATTTGCAAGCGGCCTTGCGGCAGAAACAGCAGTTCTTAGTCTGCTTCACACGGGCGACAGGGTGCTGATATCATCTAACGTATACGGCGGCACGTTCAGGCTGTTAAATCAGGTGTTCGACCACTTCGGGATTAACTACACTATCTCAGACACAGAGAACCCCGAAAGCTTTGAGAAAGACATCACTGATGACGTTAAGGCAGTTCTGATAGAAAGCCCTGCAAACCCTCTGATGACTGTAACAGACATAAGAGCAGTTGCAGAGATAGCTCACAAACACGGGCTGTTAGTTATAGTAGACAACACATTCATGACGCCTTATTTACAAAAGCCGATAGAGCTTGGCGCTGATATAGTAGTACACAGCGCAACAAAGTATCTTGGCGGTCACAGCGACGTAGTTGCAGGCCTTGCGGTTGTAAAGACCAAAGAACTTGCCGAAAAGATAGCATTCATACAGAACTCCACAGGCGGTGTGCTTCCGCCATTTGACAGCTTCTTGCTTATAAGAGGTATAAAGACCTTAGGTGTAAGGCTTGACAGACACGTAACGAACGCCTTAGCTGCTGCAAAGCACTTATCCGCTCACCCCGCTGTAAAGAGCGTTCACTACCCCGGGCTTGAAACTGACAAGGGCTATGAGGTCAACAAGCGTCAGGCCAGAAACGGCGGTGTGATGATATCATTCGAGCTTAAAGACAACTACGACATCAAGGTATTCTTTGAGAGCTTAGAGCTTATAACACTTGCCGAGAGCTTAGGCGGCGTTGAGTCGCTGGTATGCCACCCGTCAAGCATGACACACGCCTCTATCCCCGAAGAGATAAGGAAAAAAGTAGGCATAACAGACGGGCTGATAAGGCTTTCGATAGGCATTGAGGACATAGACGACATACTTGAAGATCTTGACAAGGCGATAGCCGCAAGCGAGGTAAAATAATATGATTTACGAAGATATGCACGAACTTATCGGCAAAACACCGCTGGTAAGGCTTAAGAATATGGGGGTCTCCCCCGATGTAGAGATATATGCGAAGCTTGAGATGTATAACCCCTCAGGCAGCGTAAAGGACAGAATAGGAAAATACATGATAGAAGCCGCCGAAAAAGACGGCAGGCTAAAACCGGGCAGCACCATAATAGAAGCTACCGCAGGCAACACAGGCTTAGGCATAGCGTTTGCGGCACTCGGCAAAGGCTACAGGGTGATATTCACAGTACCCACAAAGTTCTCGGCAGAAAAGCAGGCGCTTATGAGAGCGTTAGGCGCAGAGGTAATAAACACCCCACGAGCCGAGGGAATGTTAGGCGCTGTAAGAAAAGCCGACGAGCTTAAAGCCGAGATACCTAATTCGATATCGCTTGAACAGTTCAAAAACCCCTTTAACCCCCTCGCCCACTACGAAACAACGGGCAAGGAGATATGGGATGACATCGGCGGCAGGGTGACACACCTTGTTGCAGGCGCAGGCAGCGGCGGCACATACTCAGGCATAGTCAAATACTTAAAGGAGCATGACCCAAAAGTTCAGGGCGTGCTTGCAGACCCCGAGGGCTCGACTATCGGCGGCGGCGAACATTTTGACTACAACATAGAGGGAATAGGCAATGACTTTATTCCCGACACGATGGATATAACACTTGTCGATAAAGTGGTAAAGATAAATGATGATGAGGCATTCAAAGCTGTAGGGCAGCTTGCAAAGAACGAGGGCATCATAGCAGGCTCATCTTCGGGTGCAGCAATGGCTGCGGCGATAAAGCTTGCAAAAACACTTGACAAGGGTATTATAGTAGCTGTATTCCCCGACAGGGGCGACAGATATTTCAGCACGGGACTATTCGGATAAGGAGCAGACAATGATCTACACACTGGCATTTGCAAGCAACGACGGCGAAAACGTCAACGAGCATTTCGGCTCGGCAAGGAGCTTTACCATAGCAGAGCTTGACACCGACAAGGAAGACTGCGAGATAACAGAGCAGCGTGAGGTTACTCCCCCATGTCAGGGAGGATTTCACGAAACTGAGGGCTTTGCGCAGGTAATAAAACAGCTTGAAGGCGCCGATGTAATAGTTGCACAGAGGGCAGGTCCCGGGGCTAAAAAATACATAAGTGAACAAGGTATCAAGGTCTACGAGATACCTCTGACCATAGAGCAGGCGATATGTCTGCTGATGGAGGATAAATGCTGGGAGGTTGACAAATGGCTATCTCATACGAAGAACTGACAACGAAGCACCCCTGCTTTGCAAAGGGGCCTAACAGCGGCAACGGGCGTATGCACCTACCGATAAGCCCGAGCTGCAACATAGAGTGCCGCTTTTGCGAGAGGAGCTTCAACACATACGAAAAACGCCCGGGCGTGACATCAACTGTTATCACGCCGCAGGAGGCGATAGAAGCGATACACAGAGCGCTTGAAATATGCCCTGCGATCCACGTTGCAGGCATAGCAGGGCCGGGCGACACGCTGGCAAGCCCATATGCGCTTGAAACATTCAGGCTGGTGAAGAAAGAATTCCCGCAGCTTGTAAAGTGCATGAGCACAAACGGCCTGCTGCTTGCTGAAAAAGCGCAGGAAGTCATCGAGGTGGGCGTTGACTCGCTGACGGTGACAGTAAATGCAGTTGACCCCGAGATCGAGGCACAGCTTAACGACGGCATAGCGTGGCACGGCAAGCACTACACAGGTGTTGAGGCCGCAAAGATACTCATAGAGCAGCAGCTTAAGGGCATACGCCTTATAAGCGAGGCAGGCATCACAGTCAAGGTAAACACGGTATTTGTTCCGGGCATAAACGATCAGCACATCGAAGAGGTCGCAAAGACTGTTGCCGAAGCAGGGGCTGACATCTACAACATCATACCGCTGATACCCAATGCAAAGCTAAAAGACTGCCGAGAGCCTGACTGCATGGAACTTGAGCGGGCAATTCTCAAAGCATCACGCTACATTGATGTTTTCAGGCATTGTCAGAGGTGCCGTGCAGATGCGGTAGGCATACCGGGCGGCGAAGACTACGGCAGCCTGATATACATTGACCTTGCAAGACTATCACGCAAGGACACATTCTCACATGGTTGATATTATCAATACTAATAAATCAAATAATACTGAACGAAAGAGGTAAGGAAAGATGGCAAAGGAATTAAGACAGATAGCTATATACGGCAAGGGCGGTATAGGCAAATCAACAACAACACAGAACTTGACAGCTGGTCTTGTTGAGCGTGGCAACAATGTAATGGTAGTAGGCTGCGACCCCAAGGCAGACTCGACAAGACTGCTTTTAGGCGGCCTGCATCAGAAGACTGTTCTTGACACGCTACGTGACCAGGGCGAGGACGAGATAGAGCTTGACGCAATACTCAAAGAGGGCTTTATGGGCACAAAGTGCGTTGAGTCGGGCGGCCCTGAGCCTGGTGTAGGCTGCGCAGGCCGTGGTATCATAACATCTATCGGTCTTCTTGAAAGACTCGGCGCTTACACAGAAGAGCTTGACTACGTATTCTACGACGTTCTCGGCGACGTTGTCTGCGGC
>CADAGC010000063.1 GCA_902787365.1 uncultured Ruminococcus sp.
TATTATTGATATTTTCCATTATATCACCATATTAAAAAAGTCTTATCACGCAAATACCGAGCCGGTGCTTATGCGCATCAACTCGGTATTGTTATATTCATATATTTATATAGTCGCCGTTTATATTACTTTATGAGCACTCTGCCGTCCTTAAGAACAAGTGCTACATTCTCCTCGGCGTCACTATCGCTATCCGAATCCTCGTCAGAGTCGGAATCCTTGTCATCGTCGTCCTTTTCGCTGCTTGATGACTTGCTGCTGCTCTCGTCGTCGTCATCGTCCTTCGAGCCGAATATCTTATCGGGGAAGAGCACGAAGATATCAACAGCGATTACCGCAAGGATAAGTATGATAAGTATTATCGGAACTACCATGCTGCCCTTCTGCTCCTCGCCCTGAACAGGCACGCCCTGCGGAACAGGGTTCTGGTCATAGGGCATTTGCGGAACGGGGTTTGGGTTCTGGAATGCGGGCTGCTGAACCGGCGGCGGTGTGAATGAGGGCTCCTGCTGAACGGGCTGCTGTATTACCGGCTGCTCAAACACAGCTTGCTGTGTTTCTACAGCTTGCTGTGTTTCTACAGGCTCCTGAGGTATCACGGGCTGTGCAGGCTGCTCGGGCTGAACTACAGGCTCGGGCATAGGAACGGGTGCAGGGGCGGCAGCCTCTACTCTTGTTCCGCAGCCGTTGCAGAATTTAGCTGTGGGGGATAATTCCTTGCCGCAGTTTTTGCAGATAACGGGGGCATTAGCAGCGGGTGCTGCGGGTGCAGCCTCTTCTACCTTAGCGCCGCAGCCGCCGCAGAACTTTGTTCCGTCGGGCAGCTCTGTGCCGCAGTTTTTACAAATAATAGCCATAACTATCTATCCTTTCGTGTTAGTCATCATCGCTGTCGTCAGATGATGATTTGATTATATCCGAGAAAATACCTGTCTCGGACACAAAGTCAAAGTCATCGAGCACCTTGCCATAGATAAGCCAGGTGTTGTTTACTCTGACAACTATTATCTCCTTAGTGTCTGTGCGTTTGAGGTTTTTCTGATAGAGCTTGAATTTTACTTCCAGCCTTTCGGCCTTTGATATCTTTATTCTATGGGAGAATTCCTTGGCATAGTCTTTTTCAAGCTTTTCTATCTTGTCGCTGCCAAGCTCTTCGTGGCTTGCTACAGTGATTGTGAGCTTCTGCCCGCCCGATGATTCGGGGTAGAGAAGCTGTATGAAATCCTCATTAAAGTCTTTCCTGCCAAGAAACTCCTGCTTTGCGGCAGGGGTGAAGCAGTCAAGAAAGCCCTTCTCGTCATAGGCCTGCATAGTCTTTGCAAGAGTTCTGACGGGCTGCTCGTAGTTTACGGGTATCTCGGGCTCTTTTCCGCAGCCTGTGAGTGCGAGCACAAGTGCCGCAGCGGCTGATATACATATTGTTTTTGCCGTTTTTTTCATAATACTCTGTTATTCAAAAACAGACGGGAAATAAAATCCCGTCCGTTTACGTCCTTTACTAAGGTGAGTTATCAGAGGCCTACGCCGCCCTCATATATTGACCACTTACCGTCGATCTTGATGAATGTCCATGTATCAGTATCGGTTTCATCATCATCGTCGCCCTTGACCTTGAGCTTGAGCTTAACCTTATAGCCCTTTGAGATGTCAACCTTCTCATCATATCTGTCCTTGATCTCGTCTGCGATATCGTCGAGCTTCTTATCTGTGAGCTTCTTCTCTTCCTTGATCTCGTAGCTGATCTTGATATCGTCGCCGTACTCTTCTTCAAGGTGATCAGTCATTCTGTCAAGACGATCCTCGAAATAATCGTCAACATCATCAACATCATCTTCAAGCTTTTCGAGCTGATACTCAGGTATACAATCCTTGAACTTGTCGGGATCGTTCTTCTCTATTGCCTTGAGGTAATCATCAAGTACGCCCTTATAGGGGTGAGCAAAGATGAGGTTGAAGAGAACTATTATAACAATTATAGCTACGATAACTATACCGCCGAGAACGATAAGAGTAGTCTTGTTGGGGTTTGTCTTAAGGTTCTTGATGTTCTCCATCGAAAGAGATTCCTTAGCTGCGTTGAAGCCGTTCTTCATTGTGTTGCCTGCCTGTGCAGCAGCGTTCTGGAATGCAGCACCTGCATTACCGCCTGCGGGAGCACCGGGCTGAGGAGCAGCCGAGGGAGCGTTACCTAACTGTGCGCCGCACGATGTGCAGAATGTAGCGTTATCATCGAGCTGAGCACCGCATGATGTACAGAATTTAGCCATATTTCTTTTCCTCCATAATCAAACTTTTGGGTTAATGTATTAACTACACTATAATAATAATATACTACTTAAACGTTTTTGTCAATAGGTTTTGCGCTTTTTGAGTTTACTTTATTAAATTTTTAGCGATTTTAAGCAAATAAGCCTGTCAGAACACCGCAATTTCGGCATTATTGCTCATAATCACTCTCGGCACTCTTGACGATATACCGCACACTATCTCATAGCCTATAGTTCCCGTCATATCGGCGATATCGTCGGCTGTTATGCGCTCGGCACCGCTTATGCCTATAAGGGTAGCATAGTCGCCTACCTTGGCATCTTCTATATCCGTCACATCGCACATAAACTGATCCATACAAACTCTGCCTGTAATGGGGGCTTTCTTGCCGCCGATCAGCACATAGCCCTTGTTTGAGAGTGCTCTCGGGTAGCCGTCGGCATAGCCGCAGGTTATAGTTGCAAGGCGTGTGGGCTTTGAGGCTGTATAGGTGCGCCCGTAGCTTACCTGCGTGCCTGCTTCTATCGTCTTTATCATAGAAATAGTAGCTCTGAGGGTCATAACAGGGGCAAGCTCGAAAGGCAGCGGCTTGGCGGTATTCGGCATAAGCCCGTAGAGGATAATGCCGAGCCTTGCAAGGGTGCTGCGCTCATCATTTCGGTAGACGCCTGCCGCCGAGTTCATAAAGTGCGAGTGTTTAAGCACTATGCCACGGCGTTTAAGCTCTGCCGTCACGTCAAGAATCTTCTGCTGCTGCATATCCGAGTAGGCATAGTTATCCTCGCCGTCTGAGTCTGCCACCGCAAAGTGAGTGAACACGCCCTCCAATGCGATATTTTCAAGGCGGGTCATCTGCTCTATCTCATCGGCGCACTCTGTTACCGTGCCACGCACGCCTATCCTCGTCATGCCTGTATCAATAGCGGCGTGGCAGCGTATCCTGCCTGCTGATTTTTTATCAAGCGCCTGCGCATAGGAATATTCGGTGACAGCCTGTATTATATCATACTTCGCAAGGCTTTCCGCCTCGTCGGGGCAGGTATAGCCGAGAATGAGAATATCGCCCGTGATGCCGCACTCACGCAGCCTTATCGCCTCGGTGATGTTTGACACGGCAAAGTATCTTATTCCGTGCTCCTTTTGCAGGTAAGGCACTATCGCTTTGTCACAATGCCCGTAGCACGAGGCCTTTACCACGCACATAAGCTCTGTGCCCCCTTTGAGATAGGCCTTATAGTTTCTGAGATTCCTGCTTACTGCATCAAGGTCGATAACGGCTTCGCAGCGTTTTAAATAGTTCATTTTTCTTCCACTCTTTTCGTGATTATTTACAGCCACAGATAAACTGCGGCAAAATTATGCTTTTTTGGGAGATTTGCTATTGAAATGAATAAAAAAATGTGATATAATATCATTGTATGTAGTTTTGTACGTCGGAGGTGCTGTGAGATGTCGGGGTTTTTTCCTTCTCTTGATATGTCACGGTTCGACATAGACAAGACCTGCTGCTTTACCGGCCACCGTGCCGCAAAGCTGCCGGGCGGGGGTGACAGGGAGTTTGCAGGCATGAAACGCCTTGAAAGCACCATTGAGGTCATGATAAAAGACCTTGCCGAAAACGCCGGCATAAGATACTTTATCACGGGCATGGCAAACGGCATAGACCTTATCTGCGCCGAAGCCGTCATAAGGCTCAAAAGCACCATATGCTATGATCTGGAGCTTATCTGTGCGATACCCTATCTCGGGCAGATGAACGAGATGAAAAGCCCCCGTGAGCAGTACATCTACACGATGATAGAACGAAACAGCCTTATGTCTATAGTGCTTGCTGACGGGTATTACAAAGACTGCTACAAGGAACGCAACAAGTTCATGGTGGAGAATTCGTCACACCTGCTTGCGGTGTATAAGCCGTCGCTCGGCAGCTCGGGCACGCTTCAGACGATCAATTACGCCAAGGCCTGCGGCCTTAAGATAAAGATGATAGATCTTGACAGCAACCCGCAGTTCTATTCATCATAAAAAGCCTATAATCTATTTTACAACTTTTTTATAGAAATTTCAAGCCTTAAAAGGTGTGTTTGGCGGTATTCTTGAATAAATGCCGCAGGAAAGGGGAATACTATACAAAATGTCCAAAAAAACAGCCAAGAATAAAAAGAAGAGATCTCAGGCGCCGATAGCGCTCGTATACTTTGCGGCGCTGTGTGTCTGCCTTGTGTTGGTGGGTACGCTGGTTATCACGGTGTTCCAGAAATACAACATCCTCTCGATGGGCAAGAGCGATTCGCAGGAGTATGAGGGCTACACCTCCGATGACTGCACGACGATACTCTTTGCAAGGATAAACTCAAAGAACGTGCTGCACGATATGATGATCTACAGGCTCGACCCCACGAAAGACAAGATATATCTCGTGCCTGTGACCCCGTATATGCTTGATGAATCAACGGGCAAGACTTTGAAGCAGACCCTTGACGGCGGCGATATGCAGACGCTCACGGCGGCGGTCAGCAGGTGTCTGGGGATAGAGATACCTTATTATATGACGATAAGCAACGGCTCGTTTGACAACATATGCGACCAGCTCGGCGGCTACACCTACACTGCACAGGAGGATCATTTCTACCTCTCGGGCGATATGGATTCGGAAAAGAATGACGTAACGATAAAAAAAGGCAGCACCCAGAACCTTATGGGCAGGCAGATAAGGCTTGTAATGACCTACCCCGTATTTGAAGAGGGCAGGCAGGGAAATATGAGGTTTATGGCCTCGGCCTTTGAAACTATGGTGGCGAATGCCTTTGCGCTGCCCGATTCGACAAAGGGCAATCTTGACATCATATACAACTTTGCCAAGAAAAAGTCTGACACCAACTACGCTGATGACAGATACAAGATAATGAAGACCGTGCTTGTGGATATGCTGGGCAGAGGCGTTTCGCCTGCAATGAGCATAACCCCCTCGGGAACATGGAGTGCCGACGAATCGCAGTTCACCGTTGACCCCACATTCAAGGAAGAGCTGCAAAAGCAGTTCACCCCCGAGGTAATGGCAAAGAAGAAGTCGGACAGCAGTAACTGATAATAACTACCAACAGGAGGACGGCTATGAAGCTGATGGTGATAATCCTAAACAGAATAGATGCGCTTGAATCGCTGCTCGAGGGGCTTTCCTCGGTGGGCGTGGGCGGTGCTACCATTATAGAGTCCTCCGGTATGGCGATGACCCTGTCAAGGCTTGACAGCTCGGTGCTGTCGGCGTCGATAAGGAGCCTTTTCAGCGGCGATGAGGACAACCGCACTATATTCTCGGTTATAAGAGACGACCAGCTCGACACGGTAAGAAAGGTAGTCTACAAGACAGTCGGTGACCTTTCAAAGCCGAACACGGGAATTCTCTTTACCATACCCCTTGATTTTGTAGAGGGAACAAAGAAAGGCAGGGGCAAGCCTGCGGACAAGGGGCAGGAGAAAATACCTGCCGACACAGATGAGGGCGACAAGCAAAAATCGGAAGATAAGAGCTAAGAGCAAGAATATTTACGAGATGTTCAATAAAAATTCAAAAAGCGGCTCAAAAAATCCGATTATTCGCTTGCAAAAGCCTTGCAGATGTGGTATAATATTTATGATATCTTTAGTAGAAAGGCTGGAACGAAAACTTCCGGTCTTTTGATTTTGTATGGGTATAATGAACGGGGGAATCAGATGGAAAAGAAAAATACGGCAGCCATTGTAAGAGAGCTGGCACAGCCGATATGCGACGAGCTGGGGCTGTTCTTGTGGGACGTAAGGTATGAAAAAGAGGGCGCAAGCTACTATCTTCGTGTGTTTATAGACAGCGACGAGGGCATATCTATCGAAGACTGCGAGAACGTCACAAGGCCTTTGAGCAAGGCACTTGATGAGGCTGACCCGATAAAGGAGCAGTATGTGCTCGAAGTCGGCTCACCGGGGCTTGGAAGAGAGCTAAGGCGGCCTGAGCATTTTGAGGCCTGCATAGGTGATGCGCTTAAGATAAAGCTCATACGCCCGGCGGAGGACGGCAGGAAGGAATTCCTGGTGGGGCTTGATTCTTATGACAAGGAAAAGCTCTACGGCCACGAAACGGACGACGACGGCAACGTGCTTGACCCGATTGAGATAAAGATAAGCGACTGCGCTTACATAAAGCTTTATGACGACGGCGACCTGTTCGGGTAAAGACACAGCCGAGGATAAAGCACCACAAACACGTAACAAACAACAATTAAATATCAGGAGGAATCAGGAAAAAATGAACAACGATTTTTTTGAGGCACTTTCAACACTCGAAACGGATAACCACATAGATGCCGAGGTGCTCATAGAGAAGATACAGGCAGGCATCATAATGGCGATAAAGAAAGATTATCCCGGAAGCGAGAACATCAACGTGACTATCGACCCCGAGGCCGGCAAGTTTGAGATGAAGATTCTTAAAGAGGTAGTAGAGGGCGAGCCCGAAGACCCCGCAAACCAGATAACACTTGACGAGGCGCTGACAATAAGCAAGCGTGCAAGAGTGGGCGGCACAGTAGAGATTAAGCTCAACTCCGCAAAATTCGGCAGAGTTGCCGCAATGGCTGCTAAGCAGTCGATAAGAAACGACATCAAGAGAATAGAAAAGGAAAGACTGATAGCACAGTATTCCGACAAGGCCAAGGAGTGCATCTCGGCAACAGTTGAGAAAGTTGAGCCTGAAACACTCAATGCGATACTTGTTATCGACAAGAACGACCCCGAGAAGAAGAACGAGATATTCCTCTCACGCAGAGAGCAGATACCCGGCGAGATCCTTCGCCCCGGCGATATCATAAAGGTATACGTTGTAGGCGTTTCTGAGCCCGACAAGAGATTTGCCGTAAGGATATCGAGAACACACAAGGATCTTGTCAAGAGGCTGTTTGAGCTTGAGGTGCCCGAGATATATGACGGCACAGTCGAGATAAAGGCAATATCCCGTGTGGCAGGCTCTCGCTCGAAAATGGCAGTATGGAGCAACGACCCCAACGTTGACGCAGTAGGCGCCTGCATAGGCCCCAAGCGTTCAAGGATTCAGAACGTAGTAAACGAGCTTAAGGGCGAGAAGATAGACATTATCGGCTACAGCGAGAATGATGAGGAATTCATCGCTATGGCGCTTGCCCCCGCAGAGGTAACAAAGGTAGAGATTCTTGATGATGACCCCGAAGTAAAGGCTTGCAGAGTAACAGTTCCCAACAGGCAGCTTTCTCTTGCAATAGGCAACAAGGGTCAGAACGCAAAGCTTGCTAACCTCTTGACGGGCTATAAGATAGACATTGTTCCCGAAGAGCCCGACCTTGCGGATATGAAGCCCCGTGAGGAAAAGGCAGCCCCCGCAGAGGTCACAGCGGAGGACGAAGAGGAATAAGCCCTTAGATTTCAAGGAGAACAGACCGCTATGAAAGTTAAAAAGATACCCATGAGAATGTGCCTGGGGTGCAGTGAGATGAAGCCCAAGCGTGAGCTTATAAGAGTTGTAAAGAGCGCTGAGGGCGAGATAAGCTTAGACCTTACAGGCAAGAAAAACGGCAGGGGCGCATATATATGTGAAAATATAGAGTGCTTAAAAGCCGCAAGAAAAGCAAGGCGGCTTGAAAAAAGCTTTGCCTGCCGCATAGATGATGAGGTATACGACAGCATGGAAAGAGAGTTGAGCGGCGATGAGTAAGAACGTAATGGGGCTCATCACCATGTGCCGCAGGGCAGGAAAGCTCAGCCTTGGCCTTGATATGGCAAAGGAAGCCTGCAAGAACGGCTCGGCCTGCGGGTGCGTCGCAGCAAGCGACCTGTCACCCAAATCGCTAAAAGAGCTAAAGTTTGTATGCAGCAAGTACGACACACCGCTTTACGCCTTAGGGCTTACAATGGACGAGGTGTGGACGGAGCTTGGCAAGCGTGCGGGCATCATGGCGGTGAACGACAAGGGCTTCTGGAAGGCTCTGACCAAGAGTCTGACGCCCATAGAGATAGATGAAAACGAATTTTACAGCATAGATCGATAATGAGGAGGACTAAGTGCCTATGAAGAATACGGCGATAAAGTTAAACCAGCTTGCAAAGGACTTAAAGCTGACGAACAATGACCTTTTTGAGTGCCTTGCACTTCTCGGCGGCGAGCCGAAGAAGGCTATGAGCGCACTCACACCCGAGGAGGTCAGCTTTGTATTTGAATATTACACACAGAAAACCGCAGTCAAGGACTTAGGGGCATATTTTGCAAACAACGTAGCCCCCGAAAAGCCCAAGAAGGAAGCTAAAAAGCCTGCCGTCAAGGAAGAAAAGGCAGACAAGGCCGAAAAGGCTGAAAAGAAAGCCGACAAGCCTGCAAAGGCAGAGGCTAAGGCTGAGAAGAAGGCAGAGCCTGCAAAGGCAGAGCCCAAGGCCGAAGCAAAGGCTGAAAAGAAAGCCGAGCCTGAGAAGACCAAGGCTGACAAGTTTGACACAGCTAAGGCTATGGGCGGCTCAAAGAAAAAGGAAGAAAAGAAAAAGGAAAAGAAGCACGAACACGGCAAGCAGACGATTCTCGGCGGCGGTGCGGCGTCTTCGGGCAGTACGGGTTATACCGTTTCCGAAGAGAGCGCAAGAAGCGGCAGAACTATCGTTGACACCCGTGGCAGCTACACAGAGCTTGACAAGTACAACGAGAAGTATGACAACATGGCAAGCTCAAAGCAGGGCGGCAAGGACAACTACTCAAAGAAGCAGAAGCTTACCCAGAAGTCGCAGCAGTATAAAAAGCAGAAGGGCAACCACGCCAAGAGAGAGAACGAGTCGGAGAAGGATAAGCTTCGCCGCTTAGAGCTTGAGCGTGCAAGAAAGCAGCAGCTCAAGGTGCTCATTCCTGATGAGATAGTTGTTTCAGAGCTGGCTTCAAGGCTCAAGGTAACAGCTACCGAGGTAATAAAGAAGCTCATGGGATTAGGCGTTATGGCTTCTATCAACGAAGTTATCGACTTTGACACAGCATCACTCGTTGCAGAGGAGCTGGGCGCAAAGGTAGAGAAGGAAGTTATCGTAACTATAGAAGAGCGCCTTATCGAGGACGAGGCTGACAAGGAAGAAGACCTCGTAGAGAGATGCCCTGTAGTCGTAGTTATGGGCCACGTTGACCACGGTAAGACATCTATCCTCGACAGGATAAGAAACGCAAACGTTGCCGCAGGCGAGGCAGGCGGTATCACACAGCACATAGGCGCTTATCAGGTACGCTACAACGGCAAGAAGATAACATTCCTCGACACACCCGGCCACGAAGCTTTCACATCAATGAGAGCAAGAGGTGCCAACATCACAGATATCGCAATACTCGTTGTTGCGGCTGATGACGGTATCATGCCCCAGACAATTGAATCTATAAACCACGCAAAGGCAGCAGGCGTTTCTATTATTGTTGCTATCAACAAGATGGATAAAGAGGGTGCTGACCCTGACAGAGTAAAGCAGCAGCTCACAGAGCACGAGCTTGTTGTTGAAGAGTGGGGCGGTGACGTTATCGCAGTTCCCGTATCGGCTAAGACGGGCATGGGCATTGACGAGCTGTTAGAGAACGTTCTGCTCGTAGCCGAGGTCAAGGAGCTTAAGGCTAACCCCAACAGGCTTGCTAAGGGTACTGTGATCGAAGCAAGACTTGACAAGGGCAAGGGTCCTGTTGCGACAGTACTTGTTGAAAACGGCACACTCAACGCAGGCGACGTTATAATCGCAGGCCAGTCGGTAGGTAGAGTAAGAACAATGACCGACTATCACGGCAAGAGCATAAACAAGGCAGGCCCCTCTACACCTGTTGAGATAACAGGTCTTGCAGAGGTTCCCTCGGCAGGCGACACATTCAACGCAGTTGAGGACGAGAAGCTTGCAAGAGAGCTTGTTGAGCAGCGTAAGTTTGACGCCAAGGAAGAGCAGTTCAAGCAGTACCAGAAGGTAACGCTCGAAAACCTCTTCAGCCAGATATCCGAGGGCGAGATGAAGGAGCTGCCGATAATCGTAAAGGCAGACGTTCAGGGCTCGGTAGAGGCTGTAAAGCAGAGCCTCGAGAAGCTTACAAACGACGAGGTAAGAGTAAAGGTCATCCACGGCGGTGTTGGTGCAGTTTCAGAGAGCGACGTTATGCTTGCTAACGCATCTAATGCGCTCATCGTAGGCTTTAACGTGCGTCCCGACCCCGTTGCCAAGGAAAACGCAAAGCGTGACGGCGTTGACATAAGACTTTACAGAATAATCTATGATGCAATAGAAGAGATAACCGACGCTATGAAGGGTATGCTCGCACCCAAGTTCAGAGAGGTTGAGACTGCCCGCATAGAGGTAAGACAGGTTTACAAGATAACAGGTGTAGGCAACGTAGCAGGTGCTTACGTTCTCGAGGGCAAGATAGGCCGAGGCGATGAGATAAGAGTAGTTCGTGACGGCATAGTTATAGCCGAGGACAAGATGAGCACACTTAAACGCTTCAAGGACGATGTGAAGGAAGTTGCATCGGGCTTTGAGTGCGGTATCACACTTGAAAAATTCTCCGACATCAAGGAAGGCGACATATTCGAGGCCTTTGTTATGGAGGAATACAGAGAGTAATAGCTATCACGGGGGAGTGTTAGTATGAAGCTTAAAAGATTTGCAGCAGCCGCAGTCGCAGGGGCGATGTGTTTTGCCCTTGCAGGCTGTGATAAAAAGACCGACAGCGACAGCAGCACAAGCAGCGCAGACAGCACAAGCAGCGCCGCTCAGACCACATCTGACAGCAGCAAAGGCGGCGATATATACTTCAAGCTGGAGGGCTTTGCGGCACTTGGCGATAATGAAAGAATGGTGTCGAGCTTTGATGATGCCATAAAGGAATCCCACAAGCTTGTTCAGAACGGCATTGACTATAACGATGAAGATCTGGTCAGGAGAATAGCGACTGTCACCGAGATAACCTTTAAAGATGACGGAAGCTTCGAGTCGCTCATCGCACCGAATACTGACACCTATATACAGTACAGCGGCAAGTATGAGCAAAAGGACGGGCAGATAAGCTTTAGCTACGAGCACGAAAAGATAGTGAGAGACAACGGCAAAGTCGATGAGGACGATGCAGGCGGTGACACGGGCATGGGAGGTACCATGCAGCTTTACAATTCCAAAGGCGGGGGCACTTTCTATCAGTATGCTTACCCGAACTGGTACAGGGCTGATTATATCAGATTTGATATGGCGTGTATGCCGATGCTTGCAGGCTATGTGCGTGCGACCCCTATCATAAGCGACGAGCCTGATCTGCTCGAAAAGCAGAAAAAGCAGTATTTCACACTCCATGACGGTGTGCTTTGCTCGGATACAGTGGGCGTTACCCTTAAGGGCGATTACAGCAAGGGCAATGACTTTGCGCTGGAGTTTGACCAGTACAAGATGCTTGACGAATGGGCGTTTGAAACAAATGATCAGAAAGATGCGCTGCGCTATTCGCTTGAAGACAAAACAGGCAAGGGGTCTCCCACAACGATAGAGTTCTCATCAAACAAGTGGACGTGGAAAAACGCTGAGGGCGAGACTATAAACTCGGGCAGCTACAAGGAAAGTGACGAGATAGAGGGCTTATTTGTGATGAACACAGATGACAGCTCACAGCACGGCGCAGGTGATATCAACCTCTACCAGTTTATGTATATAAACGGCGGCGAGGTGTATTTCCCCTACGCATTCAAGGCATAAGGAGATTAATAATGGGACATAAAGCAGGAAGAATGTCTGAAGACATAAAGCGCATAATCTCGGGCAAGATAAGAGATCTTAAAGACCCGAGGATAAGCGGCAACGGTATGCTCACCATAGTCAGGTGCGACGTGGCGGGCGACGGGTCGTTTTGCAAGGTATATGTATCGTCATTCGAGGGCTATGAAAAGGCCAAGGAGGCCGTAAAGGGCTTTGAGAGCGCAAGCGGCTTCTTAAAGAGAGAGATATCAAATGTGCTGGGGCTTAGAAAATGCCCCGAGCTTAAATTCATAGCTGACGATTCAATGGAGCATTCGGCGCAGATAAGTGAGAAGCTCAAAAGCATTGCCGCAAAGCTTGATAACGGCGAGGCGGCAGACGGTGATGAGATGCAGACCGACGACTGAGCGGTTTTTAGAAAGGACAGCATCAAATGAAAAAAAGTGATTTCTTCGAGCTTAAGGAGATATTCGAGAGCCACGACAACATACTTATTCTGACCCACAAAAGCCCCGACGGTGACACGCTGGGCTGCGGGTTTGCTCTTTGCGCATATCTCCGTGATATAGGCAAGAAGGCTAACGTCATAAACAACGAGAATTTCCCCGTGAGGTATAATTTTCTTTATGACGGATATTATGTTCAGGATTTTGAGCCGCAGTTTATCGTGGCGGTAGATGTGGCCGACAAGTCGCTTTTCGGCTCGCACCTTACCCGGTATATGGAGGAGGGCGCAGTAGATGTGTGCATCGACCATCACATCTCAAACAGAGGGTATGCCAAGCGCACATTCCTTGACGGCAAGGCATCTGCGGCGGCGCTGATACTCTTTGAGTATTTCAAGACTATCGGCTACAAGATATCTGATTTTATAGCTATGTGCCTTTATACGGCAATAGCTACCGATACAGGGTGCTTCAAGTATCAGAACACCACCCCAAAGACCCACATAGCGGCGGCAGAGCTTATGCAGTATGACATAGGCTTTGAGCACATCAACAGAAAGATGTTTGACGTAAAGTCAAAGGGCAGGATCAAGGTTGAGCAGAGCGTTATTAATAATATGGAGTATTATTTTAACGACAGATGCACGATGATAGTAATAACCACCGAGCTTATGAACAACTGCGGCGCAGAGCCTGCGGAGTTTGAGGGGCTTGCTTCGATCCCGCTGGAGATCGAGGGCGTGGTTATAGGCATAACAGTCAAGCAGAGGCACGAGAATGTATTCAAGCTTTCCGTGCGCACCACCGAGGAGGTGGACGCATCTGCATTTTGCAGGCGCTTTGGCGGCGGCGGCCACATAAGAGCCGCAGGCTGTGAGATACAGGGCAACTTGCAGGAGGTTAGGCAGATAGTAATAAAGGCAGTAGCCGAGGCTTTGGGTGAGGAATACGATGACTGACAACAAAGAGCCTATGGGCATACTGCTCATAAATAAGCCTAAGGGCTGGACGTCGTTTGATGTATGCGGAAAGCTTAGAAGTATGCTTCACACCAAAAAGATAGGCCACACGGGCACGCTTGACCCGCTTGCTACAGGTGTGCTGCCGATACTGGTAGGCAAGGCCGCAAGGGCGGCAGATATTCTGCCAGAGGGCGGCAAGGCATACAGGGCGCATTTCAGGCTCGGGCTTGACACCGACACGCAGGATATAACGGGCAAGGTGCTTGCAACTGATGATACGCCCATAACAAAAGCGCAGCTTGAAGAGGCACTCGGTAGTTTTGTGGGCGAGTATATGCAGACGCCGCCTATGTATTCCGCAGTAAAGGTGGGCGGCAAAAAGCTCTATGAATACGCCCGTGAGGGCAGGGAGATAGAGCGTGAGCCAAAGCGCAGGTTTGTTGACTTTATAACCCTTGAAAGCTACGACGAAGCAGCAAGAGAGGGCGTTATGAGCCTGAGTGTGAGCAAGGGCACATACATAAGAACGCTTATCTGCGATGCGGCAGCAAAGCTCGGAAGCCCTTGAGAGGACTAAGGCTAACGGCTTTGAGATAGAGGGCTGCATAAGCATAGAGCAGGCGCAGGCGCTAGCTGATGAGGGGAAGCTGACTGACAGGCTGCTCACCCTTGGCAGCATATTTGAGGGCTACGCAAAGGTGAAGCTTAATGAAAAGCACACGACCCTTTACAAAAACGGCGTAAAGCTGCGGCCTGAGCAGATAGGCATAAAGGGCTTTGATAAAGACAGCAGATACCGCATCTACTCAAACAGCGGAGAGCTTATCTCGGTAGCATATGTTGATGTGCCAAAAAACGAGGTAAGGTCTTTGAGGAATTTTTACTGAGGGGGCATGAACCCTTGAAAGACATAACACAAACAGGCATAGTCACCGACGAGGGGTGCGCTGTGGCGCTTGGCATATTTGACGGCGTTCACAGAGGGCACAGGCAGGTGCTTGACAAGGCCTTTTCGCATAGCGAACTTAGCAAGGCCGTGTTCACCTTCAACACCCACACGGTTGACTCAAAGGGCAAGGACTACAAAATGCTGATAACCGACAGCTTCAAGAAAAAGCTGCTTCAGAGAGCGGGGGCTGACTACATTTATTCCCCCGACTTTTACAGGCTCAAATCCATGCCCGCCGAGGACTTTGCAAGGGATATACTAAAGGGCGCACTTCACGCCGAGGTGGCCGTGTGCGGCGAGAAATTCCGCTTCGGGCACAATGCGGCTGGCGACAGCGATGCGCTCATACGCTTTGGCAGAAAATACGGCTTCTCGGTCGAGATAGTCGAGCGCCTTGACTATGACGGCGTGCGCATAAGCTCATCACTTATCAGAAAGCTTGTGGGCGAGGGCGACATTGCAAGGGCAAATGAGCTTTTAGGCTACAGCTACGGCTACTGCTTAGAGGTCATTCACGGCAACGAGATAGGCCGCACCTGGGATTTCCCGACAATAAATCAGCTTATCCCCGACGGGCTTGTGATGCCGAAATTCGGCGTGTATGTTTCCCGTGTTCACATAGGTGATAAGTATTATGCGGGGGTCACGAACATAGGCGTAAAGCCCACAGTCGAAAAGGAGATAAGACCCCTTGCCGAGACTTACATAATCGGCTATGAGGGCGACCTCTACGGGCGGGAGATAGAGATAGAGCTGTTTGAATTCATTCGCCCCGAGAGGAAGTTTGAAAGCTTTGACGCACTGAAAGCCGAGATAAACAGGAACACCGAGTATGCTAAAGAAGCGTACTTAAAATACATCTAATATATTTGAAAGGAACGTGGAAAAGTTGAAAAAGGTAAGGACAAGATTTGCACCGTCACCTACGGGCTATATGCATATAGGAAACTTAAGAACGGCACTTTTTACATATCTTATCGCCAAGCAGAACGACGGCGATTTTATCTTAAGGATAGAGGACACCGACCGTGAGCGCTATGTTGAGGGGGCTGTTGACGTAATCTACAACACCCTTAAGCAGTGCGGCCTTAACTGGGACGAAGGCCCCGACGTGGGCGGCCCCGTTGGCCCTTATGTGCAGAGCGAGAGAATGGGTATGTTCAAGAAATATGCCGAGGAGCTTGTCGAAAAGGGCGAGGCTTACTACTGCTTCTGCGATAAGGAAAGGCTTGACGGCTTAAAGGCCGAGTGCGAGGCTAACGGCAAGACCTACAGCTACGACAGGCATTGCCGTGACCTCTCGAAAGAGGAGATACAGGCAAACCTTGACGCAGGCAAGCCCTATGTTATCAGGCAGAAGATGCCGCTCGAGGGCAGCGTTACTTTCCACGATGAGCTTTACGGCGACATAACCGTTGAATGCACCGAGCTTGAAGACCAGATACTTATAAAGACCGACGGTATGCCCACATACAACTTTGCAAACGTGGTGGACGACCACCTTATGGGCATAACACACGTTGTAAGGGGCAACGAGTACCTTGCATCTGCGCCCAAGTATGAGCTTTTATACAAGGCTTTCGGCTGGGAAGTGCCTACATACATTCACGTTGAGCACATAATGAAAGACAAGCAGCACAAGCTCTCAAAGCGTGACGGCGACGCTTCCTTTGAAGACCTGATAAACAAGGGCTACCTCACCGAGGCAGTCGTAAACTACATAGCCCTCTTAGGCTGGGCGCCCAAGGGCGAGGAGGAGATTTTCTCGCTCGAAGAGCTTATCAAGGAATTTGACATCAAGGGGCTTTCAAAGTCGCCTGCGATATTTGACCCGCTAAAGCTCAAGGCGATAAATGCAAAGTATATCAAGGCGCTCGCCCCCGAAGAGTTTGAAAAGTATGCAACACCTTATATAAGGCAGACTGTGAAGAGAGACACCGACATATCACGTATATGCGCACTCTTGCAGGACAGGACAGAGGTGCTCACAGACATACCCGAAAAGGTCGATTTCTTAGACGAGCTGAGGGATTACGACACAGCGCTTTATTTCAACAAGAAAAACAAGATAGACGAGGAAAAGTCGCTCACAGCGCTTAAGGATATTCTCCCCGTTATGCAGGGCATAGACGAGGCCGACTGGAACGAGCAGTATATCCACGACAAGCTCTTTGAGCTGATAGCAAGCAAAGAAGTCAAGAACGCACTTGTGCTTCTGCCGCTTCGTGTGGCGCTCTCGGGCAAGGCTTCTACCCCCGGCGGCGGCATCGAGATATCCTACCTCATAGGCAAGGCAGACACTATCAGCCGCATAGAAAAGGGCATAGAGCTTTTGTCAAAGTAAACTTTTATTTTGCTGTCACCTTATAAACACATTTATCCTGTAAAATGGAAACGCAGTATGTGCGACAGTAACAAAAACGGAGGAACGACACAATGATAGAGGTCAGCAACCTATCAAAGCATTACGGCGACAAAAAGGCCGTAGACAATATATCCTTCAAGGCAGAGGACGGCGAGATACTGGGCTTTCTGGGGCCTAACGGCGCAGGAAAATCCACCACGATGAATATTCTCACGGGCTATATCTCCGCCACCTCGGGAAAGGCGCTTATAAACGGCATAGACATTCTTGAAGACCCCATTAAGGCAAAGAGGGAGCTTGGCTATCTGCCCGAGCTGCCGCCGCTTTATATGGATATGACGGTCAAGGAGTATTTAAATTTCGTCTATGACCTTAAAAAGTGCAAGCTGCCCCGCAACTCTCACCTTAAGGACATCTGCTCGCTTGTAAAGATAGAGCACGTTTACAAGCGTGTTATCAAAAACCTTTCAAAGGGCTATAAACAGCGTGTGGGCTTGGCGCAGGCACTTATCGGCAACCCGAAGGTGCTTATTCTCGACGAGCCGACAGTCGGCCTTGACCCGAAGCAGATAATCGAGATAAGAACGCTTATCAAAAAGCTCGGCAAGAACAGAACTGTCATACTCTCCTCGCATATCCTCTCGGAGGTGCAGGCGGTGTGTGACAAGATAGTTGTCATAAACGAGGGCAAGGTAGTTGCCGACGATACTGAGGACAACCTCTCACGCAAGCTGATAAACGAGCACCTGCTCACCGCCCGTATCGAGGGAAGAACTGACGCTGTTGAGCCGCTTATCAAGTCGATAAAGGGTGTAATCAAGGTCGAGGTAGGCTCTGAGCGTGAAAAGGGCGTGTGGGAATACCGCATAGAGGCCAAAGAGGGCGTTGACATAAGGCGTGAGCTGTTCAAGAGAATGGCAGAGCGCAATATGCCTATCCTTGATCTGCGGGCAAGTGAGCTGTCGCTTGAAGATATATTCCTTAAGCTCACAATGGGCGAGGCGGTGCCCGGTCTTAACAAAGACGATGACGACGATACAGATACAGCAGAAGACTAAAGAAAGGAACTGATCTTAAAATGGGCGCAATTTTCAGACGAGAGGTCTCGTCTTACTTCATCTCCCCGATAGGATATATTTTCCTTGCAGGCTTTTACTGCTGTACGGGAGTTATTTTCTCACAGAATTCTCTGCAATACGGCTCGACAAAGCTTGACGCCGTGTTTGCTGACCTTATACTCGTGCTTATAGTGCTTATACCTATTCTCACGATGAAAACTATCTCGGAAGAGAAAAAGCAGAAGACTGACCAGTGTTTGCTCACATCTCCCGTATCATTAGGCGGCATAGTTGCGGGCAAGTTCTTAGCAAGCTTTCTTATCTATACACTGGGCGTTGCGATAACATTCGTTTACGCAGTTGTGGTATCAGCCTATGCAAAGCCCGACTGGAACGTTATCATGGGCAACATCGTGGGGCTTTTGCTCTTAGGGGCGGCCTACATAGCGGTGGGCATTTTCTGCTCATCTCTGACAGAGAATCAGATAGTTGCGGCAGTAATATCCTTCTTCTCAATGGTGGGGCTTTACCTGCTGGCAACGCTTGGCAATCTTATACCTGTTGAGTTCATAACCAAGGTGTTCAATTCACTCTGCTTCTGGAACAGGTATTATGATTTCACCTTGGGGCTTTTCAATATGTCAAACGTTTTGTTCTTTATCTCGGCGGCTGTGGCATTCCTTTTCCTTACGGTAAGGGTGCTTGAAAAGCGCCGCTGGAGCTAAGGGAAGGGGGCGTTTGATATGGCGAAATTAGACGAAAACAAGGTGTCATCAGACAGCAAGGAGCTTCTTGCCGACGTTATAGCGCAGGAAAAGAAGAAAAAAGCCGAGGGGTCTGACGACAAGAAGAAAAAGGACGACAAGCCCAAAATGCCCAAGGGCGAATCGGGCACAGTCAAGAAATTCAAGCACGGCGCAATGGCGACAACGCTTACGATAGTATTCTTCGTATTCTTAGTGCTTGTAAACGTGGTGGCGACCAAGCTCTTTGAGCGCTACCCCATAACCATAGACCTTACCAAAGAGAAGATTTACTCTATCTCTGAGGACAGCGAGGAATACATCAAAAGCATAGATATGGACGTTATGATAACCGTCTGTGCTGATGAGAAGGCGTTTACATCACTCTCGACCTACACACAGCAGGCAAACGAGGTAATGAAGACCTACTCGAAATACAACGACAAGATAAAGTATCAGTATATGGATATCAACTCAAACCCCGACTTCTATAAGGACTACACCGACGAGGTCGCACAGTATGATATCATAGTTGAGACAAACCCCACGGGCGACGACGGCAAGAAGATAAAGAGAACAAGGGTCATAGGCCTTATAGACCTTGTGCAGTTCAACGATGAGCTGACACAGATGTTCTCGCAGTACGGCGTTTCGGTAGAGGAGTATGCAAAGCAGGTGGGCAACGACCTTACCTTTATAAGCTACTACGGCAACTATATCGAAAGCTCGTCGGCAGAGCAGGCCTTTACATCTGCTATAATGGCAGTTACAGACCCCTCTCCCGTGACGGTTACGTTCTTAGAGGGCAGAAGCGAGCTTAGCGAATTCAGCTATCTGCGCACCCTGCTCACAGCTAACGGCTATACCGTCAAGAGCATAAACATCACCACAGACGATATACCCGACGACAGCAACGTGCTGGTTATAGGCGCACCTAAGGTAGACTATCTGCCCGAAGAGCTTGACAAGGTTGATAAGTTCCTGCTCAATGACGGCAACCTCGGCAGACAGCTTATCTATGTAGGCGACTACGGCCAGGCTGACACACCGAATATAGACGAATTCTTAAAGGAATACGGCCTTGAGGTAGGCAAGGGCGTTGTCTGCGAGACTTACCAGTCAAACTACTATCAGAAAAACTACTACACCATAGCAAGCGAGATATCAGACGATTTCAGGCAGGATATGACTAACTCCTCGCCCCAGCTGCTCGTTCTGAGTTCACGCCCCGTCAACCCCCTCTATGAGGAGGACGGCATGATAAAGACCTTCAAGTACGTTTCCTCCACCAAGGACGCCTACACTATGGACACCCAGACGCAGGAAACGCTCACAAAGGGTCAGCAGAACTACATCGTGCTCGCTTCAAAGGTATCTTTCGGCGTTGACAATGACGATACCTACTACTGCAACGTGCTTGCCATAGGCGGCGCATCTATCATATCAGACCAGGTGCTCGCATATGACCAGTATCAGAACAGAGAGTATATCTTAAGC
Source organism: uncultured Ruminococcus sp. (assembly GCA_902787365.1). Classification (GTDB taxonomy): domain Bacteria; phylum Bacillota; class Clostridia; order Oscillospirales; family Ruminococcaceae; genus NK3A76. Next base: position 20,030 of record CADAGC010000063.1, read on the forward strand.
GTTATCAACGGCCTTACAGGCAAGACAAAGGGCATAACCATAACGCCCAAGGTAATAAGCGGCAACATATTCGATATAAACGAAGGACAGAAGAGCAAGCTCAAATGGACATTCATCGTGATAATACCTGTAATAGTGCTTATCACAGGGCTTGTTATCTGGATAAGGAGAAAGAACAAGTAAATGAACAGTAAACTTACGGGCATAATCGTAACGGGCGTTCTGGCGGCCTCTCTGGGCGGCGTGCTGCTGTTTTTAGAGAAGACGGGCGGCAGCGACAACAGCTCATCAGAGGGCGACAGCAGCAGTAGTGTGGTCATCAACAATAAGGAAAACACCAAGACGCAGATAGTTGACCGCACGGCAGATGATGTTGAAAGCATAACCGTTGAGAACACAAAGGGCAGCTTTACCTTAAGCCGAAACATATCGGGCAAGAGCAAGTGGGAGATACCCGAGCTTGAAGGGCTTACCCTCGGCGTGTCAGAGTGCAATTCACTTGCTGACTGTGCGGCGACGCTCAAATCCTTTGATACTGTCGAGGAGGACGCAAAGGAGCTGTCGAAATACGGCTTTGACGAGCCGAGCGGCAAATTCACCGTGACCTTTAACGACGGCGAGAAGAGAACATTCATCATAGGTGATGACCTGCCCAAGAGCGACAGATACTGCTACCTCTACGAGGAGGGCAAGACCACCGTTTATGAGGTGCTCAACAGCTACGTTTCACATATGAAAGAGGGCAGGGAAGCCTACGTCAACCGTGTGTTCGTTACAAAGCCCTCAAACGACAGCTACCCCGAATACGGCACGCTGACAGTCAAGCGCAAGGACGTTGATTACGAGGTTGTGATAGTTAATGACGACAAGGAGCAGGGCGCTGTTTCGGCGCAGGTAATGAAAAGCCCTGTTTACGGCTACCTGAATGTCACCAATTCCTCTGACTACACCCACGGAATGTGGGGGCTGACTGCCGACATGGCAGAGGTCATAAAGCCCGACAAAAAGGCGCTTGAAGAATACGGCCTAAAAGACCCTGCGGCGGTGATAACCCTTAAGGGCGACGGCTATGACTACAAGCTCTGTGTCGGCAACGCCGTTCACGTCAAGGACGAAGAAGGCAACGACATGGACGAGATAGCTTCATACTACTGCACCTTTGAGGGCGCAGAGGGTATGGACTGCATATTCTCGGTAAGCGCATCTTCTCTGCCGTGGATGAGCAAGAAGCCCGGCGACATACTTTCAAGCCTTATGACCTTCAACTACATCAAGGACGTAGGCGAGATAGTGATAACCAAGAAATCGGGCACAGACGACATCAAGCTCACCTACGACTCATCAGCTGATGATGTTTCAAGCGCCGAGATGAACGGCAAGTCGCTTGATATCGAGAGCCTTAAGACCTTCTATGAATACCTGCTCACCTGCCCCACAGACGAGCTTCACTTTGATGACCCCGATGAGAGCGCATTTGTCATGAAGATAGAGATAAAGCGCACAGACGGCGGCGGTGACACCATAGAATTCTACACCGACACGGGCAGACGAACCATAGTCAAGCTAAACGGTGTTACATCCTACAGGATAGAATCAAAGTGGATAACCCAGTTTGAAGAGAACATCAAGGCGCTCGAAGAGGGCAGAAAGGTCGGAGAGAGCTACTGATAAGCCCCCATTATTCGGGCATATTTTCACAGGGAACGGAATATAATAAGTTTATATAATGATAAGGAAAGGAATGATTTACATGGCAGACGCAAGCTTTTTCACCTACAAGGGCTTACCCTTAGTAAGAATGGGCAAGCAGCTTTATTTCGGCAATATGTATGATGAGTATGTTATCTGGATGGAGATACTCGAAACTGCCAAGCAGGCAGACATCGACGTAGCCACCAAGGTTAGGATAAGAAAAATGGCTACCGACACATCTCTTCCCCCCACAGAGGCTATCGTCAAGACCAAAGAGGTCGACAGCCTCTACACCGCACTTGACTATGCCTGCGCATGGCTCAAGGTGAGCTGAGAAAGCTTATCAAAAAAGCAAACCCCCGAGAACTGTTATGATACAGTTCTCGGGGGATATTTTTTATAGGTAACTGTTAACTGATTTATCGCTTCAAGCTCTTAAGATAAACTTTGCGGTCATACATCTTCTTGTCGGCACGCTCGAATACGTCGGAGAACTTGCCGTCGGTCTGCTTGTTGTAGATGTCCATGCCTGTCGAAACGACCACGGCATCGGTCTTTTGGTTAAGCTCTATCAGCTCGTCAAAGGCGGCGAGCAGCGACTCTCTCTCGTTGTAGTCAGAGCCTTCAAGAATAACCGTGAACTCGTCACCGCCTATCCTGAAAACGGGGCTGTGGCAGAAGCGTGAGCATATCAGCGAGCAGCCCTGCCTGATGTATTTGTCGCCCTCCTCGTGGCCGAGGGTGTCGTTTATCACCTTAAGGCCATTCAAGTCAAATACGATAACGCCGAATTCCCTTATCGTGCTGTCGGAAATGCCCTTGTTTATCCTCTCAATGGCTTCAAGGTAGGCGTGCTTGTTCTTAACGCCCGTCAGCGGGTCGGTGTAGGCAAGCTGTATCGCAGAGCCAAGCTCCTGCTTTTGCTCCTGTATCGTCTCTTCAAATTCAAGCGTCTGCTTTTTGCGGTAGCGCTCGATGTGGAAGGTGTGAAGTATCAGACCCAGTGCCATAGCTGCGGTAAGCGCAATCATTGATGTGATAGTTATTATAAGCTTGTGGTTGTCGAGCATACTCTCATACCAGTCGGCATTAAAGTCAACGCCTACCATGCCCACGACCTTGCCCTGCGAATTTAAAATAGGGCTGTATGCCGAGTAGAAGCGCCCCCACTCGTCTGACGTTGCTACGTTGTCAACATCTGCCGTGCCTTTGGCGGCTTTTTTCAGAGCGTCGGTAGTCTCTATCTCCTCGCCCCATTCGCTGGGGTCTTCCTGGTCGGGGTCTATGGTTATGACGAAAGCCCCGTCGTCGGTCTGCTCTATGGCGTATATGTAGTCAAGCTGCATACTGTCCTGAAACGAGCGCAGGGTGTCATATATCTTCTTATAGCTATCGCTGCCCTCGTCCTCTGCACTGAGTTTTTCAAGCTCGTCGCCGTTTATAAGGTGAGCGGCGGTGTTGGCAACATCAAGCCGATGCGTAAAGGAGATGTTGAAGAATCGATCGAGAAGACGATCGGTCAGGACGGAACTTACGAGCTCGACCTCTCAACGATTTTCGAAGATGCAGACGAGGATCCGCTTACATATAAAGTATCAGTAAACGGCGCTGATTATGCAGCTGCGCCGCAGAATTATGTCTATACCCCTGAAGAAGCAGGTGAAGTGACACTTGTATTCAAGGCGAACGACGGTTCAGCTGATTCTGATGATACGTTCACAGTGAACCTTACGGTACTCGCAGGTACAGATCCTACGGTATATTGGGATTCATCAGTAGATGGGCAGACATGGTATCCATATAACAAGACCTATGGCTATGTGACCAAGGTCAACACGTCCAATGTTCGTGTAAAGAAGTTTGAATGGACAGATGGGGCTACATGCAACATCACGCTGATCAAGCAGACGGCAGATGACGCAGAGTTCGACTTCACCGTGGAGATGTACACAAGGCTGGCTGCAGCGGGAGTCAGAATCAACG
>CADAGC010000064.1 GCA_902787365.1 uncultured Ruminococcus sp.
TTGACTTCTCCAGAATTTACCGCCTCGGGCATATAACCATATACTTTCTCTAAGGCATATGCGTTATTACTTAGCTTATCAAGTGCTGCCTTTTTCGACTTAGAGATAGGGTCATGGGCATTATCCGCCTTAGCGACCTCATCGTTCCACGCCTTGAAATTGAAGCTGAGATCATTCTTGCGGGTCATAGCCGCTTCCATAACGGCTATCTCCTTATCAGCAAGGTCAAATATCTTCTGTGCAGCATCAAGCCGACGCTCGCCCATATTCGAGCCTGCACCTTCGTTTTTCTCAATATATTTGCTTGCCATTTCCTTAGCGGTTTTCAAAGCTGCAAGCTTATCCTTTCTCGCACTCGGCAGCGACTTGGGGTCAAGCGCCTTTCTTAGCGCTTCGACGCTCTTTTTGAGCTTATCGTGCGCCGAGGAAGAACCGCTGAAAAGCCCCGTTCTGTGCTTGGCGTTAAGGTCGTCATCAAGCTCATCAAGGCTGTTTAAAAGCTTGTCGTTGTTTACAAGTGCGGGGTCAAATTTCTTGGCTGTGGTAAGGGCAACCGACGCTTCTTTAAGCTCTGTCTTGTAGCGTCTGGTGATAGTGTTTACAGCATCTATCAGCTTTTTTGCGCCTCTGTATCTATCTTTGCCAGCGGTGCTGCCCGGCTCAAAAGCGTCAAGGTTTTCTAACTCCGCCTGAGACAGATTGCCCTCATCAAGCAGATGAGAAGTCTCGGCATCATACTGAATGTTTTGGTTTTCTCTCTTCTTTCTTCTGTAGGCGAGAGCCTTGCTCTTTGCTTCTTCAAGGGCAGCAAGCTTCTCGGCAGGGTCAGCCCATAGGTCGGGGTCAGCAAATGCCTTTTTAAGCCTTTCGGCTGCATCTGCCATTTCATCGTGCTCATCGGAAGAGCCCTCGATAAGGCCGTATCTGTTTGAATGAATGTCGCTGATTGCGCCATTAATACTGTTAACAGCAGCGATATAGTCCTCGCCTGTCTCGGCGGGCTTTGAATATTTCTCCTCATACTCGGGGAATATTGTGTAAGGAACAGCCGACGTAATTTTCTGCCTGTCAGCGTAGTTCTTTTTAAGGCTCTCCTGCTTGGCATCGATACCGTAAGACTTGCCAAGCAAATCAAGGCCGTCAAAGACAGCGTTCATGTTGACCTTTTTGTTTGCCTTGGGGTCAGCAGCGCCCATATCCATATAGGCCTTGAAATCCCTGTTAAGCAGAACGTTAAGGGTGTTAAGCGACGCAACAGCCTGCTCCCACTTACGGGCAGCTTCAACCTTGTCGTCTTTTTTGTTGTTGTCGTTGTTTATGTTATTGATATTATTGTCATTATCTATTATGTTGTCATCATCTTCGATAATGATATTGCCGCTGTTTTTAGCCGACTTTGTGTTTTTTTCTGTTAGGTTAAGCGACTGCTCTGCAAGAGAAAGAATATTTTTCGTAGCCTCGGAAAGAGCAAGAGTAGCCTCATTCTCGTCACCAAGCACCTCAAGGGCATTGTCGTGTAAATTGATAAGCGCCTCTGCCATATTCTGCATCTGCTCAAAGCTATCAAGCCCGAAGCCTGTAAGATCATGACCTTTGTTTTCCTCTAACCACTCGTTAAGTTTTTTCGGCATTTTTAATAACCTCCCATATATTATTAAATGCAACTGTTTGTCTTCTAAAAAAACATATCATTTCGCACTTCCATTAATAATACCCCTCTATACTGTAAAATGGGTGCATAAAAGTGTGATATTGTCCCTGCTTTGTTTAATATTTTTCTATTTTGTTTTTAAAACGGGCTCGTTATAAATTATTTTATAATAAAAATTTCTCATTATCTGCACCCTATTTCTATATGTTAGGGTATTATTAATGTAAGGCTCTTAGTATGAGCCAAAGACGCTTAATATAATTACAGGAGGAAATAACAATGCCTAACAAAGATCAGATCAGAGAGCAGTATCTTACACAGTTAAACACGCTGGCTCAGGAAGGAAAATACAAGGAGCTTGCTGAGCTTCTTGTAAATGTTAATGCCCAGACAAAATCTGTGCCGCCCGAGCAAAAGGAAGAGTACGAAGTAGTCGATGCAAAGACAGAAGCCATGACCAGCTTCTATTTAGATCTTACAAAGCTCACAGATGATAATAAGATAACCCCCGAGAAGAGAGCGATAGTCAAGGGGCTATACAAAGAGTTTGCCGATATCCGCATGAGGAGTATTATAAACACGGGTGTTGAATATGATAAGTGGAAGGAGAAAATAAACAACGGCGAGATAGATGTCGTAAACATCATCAAAGACGATGACCCTCATCTTGCTGATGATATTGCCTATGATATAGCACTTTTCAAGACAGAATCAGGCCGTAAGTTATACGGCAGCTTCAAAGCTCACAAGGGATTAGCTTCAGCTATCAACGATTCACCCGAGTGGAAACAGGAAGTTAAAAGTCAGGATATAAAGTGCTACGGTCCTGTGATCGAAGACCCGACAAAAAGCGAAGTCGTAATGAACGTCTTTAACGAATACCCTGACATAAGCCTTGACAACAAGAAAAAATACTTTGAAGAGTACATCATCAACCCCCAGGCCAAGGCGAAAAGCTATAATTTAAAGCCGAACTTTACACTTGATAACGGCAAAATCGAGTTTATAAGTATTCCCGATGACATTAAAAACATTGTTAAGGCCAAAAGCTGTCAGGAGCTCGATGTTGTAAAGAAATCTTTCGAGGATAAGATAAAGACCAACGAGAAGTTCATAGGCCTTAGCAGAGAGCTTGCTGCAAGTGCTACTGAAAAAGTCAATACTCTGGAATCAAACGGCGAGCAGGGCTACAAGAACAATGAAGCTTACACCAAGTTTATGGATTCTTTGAAGAATCTCACAAAGATAGGCACAGATTTCAAGGTAAAAGTCGGCCAGAATTTCTTCACTATCAAGGAAACTATAGTTCATATGATAGCCGATGAGATCAAAAAGACGGCTGAACTTGGCAAGGCATATTACGATTCGCTAAAGAATGCGCACTATACGGATAAGGAAGATTACAGAAAGCACCGTGAAGACGTAAAGAACACTATCAGCTTCCTTAACGACAAGTTTACTGTGTTTAAGGCAGACGGCTTAAAGCTCCCTGTAAGCAGTCTTGAAAAGGATAATATAAGCAACAACAAGCAGATAGCCAGAATAAACAAATACGCTGATGCAAAGGGCTTCACCGCCGCAGATATGAAAGATGCACGCATCAACACTAGGCTCGGTGAATACAGCACAGCACTCGACAAATCGATAGAAAAGGCAATAGCTGCCAACAATGTTCACACCAAGCACAAAGACTATGACGATGCTGTAACAGCTATGCAGCAGCTTTCATTGCTTACAAAGGCTTACAAGCAGCTAAGGGACGGCAGCCACCTTACAGAAGCGCAGCGTGATAAGATAGAGCAGTTAAGAGAGCAGGCAAAAGAAGCTCAGGAAAAGATAAACAAGTACGTAGAGCGCAAAGAGAAAGAAAAGGCAAAAAAGAAAGGCAAGCTCGATGCCAAGGGCGCAAACCGCCTTTCGGTATTAAAGAACGCTCTTGACCTGACTTATGATATAGTTGATAACATGGACAAGAGCACTTCAGCTCTTGACACCGCTACCATCGAAAGAGAAAGAAATGCTCTTGAAAGCGAGATGAACGGCAAAATAGCAGTAAACCTCAACAGCATCAATCAGGAATCTGCTATGGCTGATGATAACAATACAAAGGTAGCAGGAGCGGCAGCAGCAAGCGGTCTGTCAGCTATTAAGCAAGCGATAGATGCAGGCGGTGAAATAACGCCCGACAAGCAGGCACAGCTAAGAGAGGCAGCGATAAAGTATGCGCTCTTCGTTGGAAAAGGATACAACACATTTGGCGAACTGACAGCAGAGCGTTACGACCAGATAATAAAGGAGACCGCTTCCGACCCGAGATTTGCTGACCAGTTCGGCAACATCACCCGTGAGCAGCTCCAGTCTCTCTCGGTTGACGGCGAAAACACATTCCTTACGTCTGTATACCACAACTTTGTTGCAGTTAATGATATGCGCACATCCGAGCAGGTAGCGCAGCAGAAGCAGTCGGTGCTCAATGACTTTGAAGAGCGCAGAAAACAGTTAGAGCTTGAAAAGCAGGCAGAGATTGACGAGATATCAGGGATAGGCTACAAGACTATCGAGAAGCTCGATGAGATCGCAAACAGCACAGGCGAGACAAATGCCGACAGATTCAATGAAGAGCCTGTAAGCTGGGGCGTTCAGGCGGCACAGTTTGCTAAGGAAGGCATGAGCACACTTATAAACACAATAAACGATGATGACGATCTCGAGCCTGACGATATACAAGTGATAAGAGAAGCATACGCAGCGCTTGCCATCCAGTCAATGAACAACGCAAATGCTGACACAAAGATAAGCTATGATGATTACCTTACACAGGTAAGATCTCTTGCAGGAGACAATGATTTCATCAGGACTGTCGGCAACATTGAAAAGAGCGATATAATGAGCTTCATCAAGGACGAAAAAGCACCTGCAAAGCTCATGGATCAGGTCATTTCCACAAAGAAATTCTCAAAGGGAAATGAAAAGAACATCGTCCACGGTCAGGCACCTGCCGTTAAGACTGAACTAAATAACGAGATCAAGCAGGGCATTTAAAAATGAATTCATTATAATAATATAAAAGCGTCTGACACTTACCGAATGGTGGTGCCGGACGCTTTTTTGTAGGGGAACAATTGGGCAATAATCGTATAAATGTTGATAGGTAAAAACAAAGGCTGCATAGACCATATCTATGCAGCCTTATATAATCGAAAACAACCTGATTACTCAGGGTATAAATATATGCGTTATTACGACTTTTTCTTAATAACTACTGCAATTATAGCAATAACAACTACTGCTGCGCAAGCTATGCCTATGATAAGACCTGTGTTGCTTGAATCGCTGCTGTCGGACTTAGAGCTGCTGTCGGATACGGAAGAAGCCTCTGCCTTGGAAGAATCAGCCTTTGACTCTGCTGCAGAGCTTTCATCAGCTGCGGAAGAAACCTCTTCTGCGCTTGATTCGTCCTCTGCTTCTACATTTGTGCCCTTGCCGTATACTCTCTCAACTACTTCGTCAGCATAGCCTTCGATCTTATCGGTCGGGAAACCGCTAACCTTGAATGTGATTGTTAAGGGATCTGCTGTTTTCCAAACCTCAGGGGGCATTTCGGGATTGCTGAAACCGTCGTGAAGAGCGCCCCAGCCGTTCTTTATCTTGATGATCTGCTGATTGTTCTCAAACTTTTCACCGTTCTCAAAAGGCTGATAAGGCTCGCCCTCTTCGTCAAGACCTGTTGTAAAGGTGTACTCTGTGCCGTCAATGTTAGCCTTTAAAATCTCGAAAGAAACACCCTCGGTAACCTTGCCGTCTTCAAGGTTTGAATACTTGGAAAAGTCAATATCAAGCTCAACTGCAAGGAAGCCGACGGTATACTCATCAAAATCAGGCATATAACCGCTCATTTCAACAGTGTATTCGCCGTTACCTGTGATATTAACGTCCTTGAATGACATATCAACAACAGTATCTTCCTTTTCGTTGAGGGGCTCGAGCTTAATCTCGTTACGGTGATCCCACTGGTCTCTTATCTGGAATACTATACCCGCCTGGCAGTATACGCCGTTCTCATCAGCCTTAGGCACCTCAAGTTTTGAATCAGCCATACAAGGCATAACTGTTGTCGCAGCAAGAATAGCTGCTGCGCCGATAGCTGTTAGCGATCTCTTAAAAAACATTAAAATTCCTCCAAATCTTTTTTTGATTTATATTCTATCAGTTTCCTGATAAATCCTTATTTTGCCGCCTCAATGATCGCATCAACGATCTTGGGGCATTTCTTGGTAAGGCCGTCTCTATCAATTATAGCAAAGGCCTCACAATCCCACCAAAAGCACTTTATGCCGTTATCCCATGCCGACTTGGTGAAATAACCGGCATGAGCTGCTCTTGCGTCCTCATTATCTTCCTTGTTCTGAGAGCCGTATTCACCGATTATTACAGGCAGACCCTTGGCCTTGGCGTCCTCAGCTATCTTCTTCATTGAATCATCAATAGCCTTCTTGTCTTCATCAGAGCCCCATTCATCGGTCATATTTGTCCATGTTGCGTTTTTCCAGCAGAAGCCCTGCGGGTCGTAGTCGTGCACCTCAATAAGCATATGACCGTCTGCCGAATCATTCGGAATTTCAAGGGCATTTATCTTGCCATAGCCGCCTGCATAGGTCATTATAACAAGGTTTCGTGTCTTGTTATACCCCTCGCCTGCCCTAACGGTATCTACAAAGCGCTGATTATACTTGGTAAGCGCTTCTACAGGCTCACCTCTTGTGCCGCCGTTCCAGTTGTTGCTTTTATCAAGAATCTCGTTTATTGATTCAAATAAAAGCTTCTCATCATAGTCTGCAAAACGGTCAGCAACCTGCTCCCAGATCTTAGCAAAGCGGTCACCGTATTTTTCGTAGCTTTCGTTTGAAGCACGCACCCAGCCGTTCTCGCCGCCGTCATGGTGAACATTTATAATACAGTAAAGGTCCTGTGATACAACGTAATCAACGACTTCCTGCACCCTATCCATCCATTCCTTGTCAACAGTTCCGTCCTCTTCAATATGATTCTCCCACGTTACGGGAACTCTAACAGCGTTGAAGCCTGCATCCTTTACACAGGTGATCATTTCTTTTGTGGTGTAAGGGTTGCCCCACGAGGTCTCACAGCCCCATATATCATCTCTGCTGCCGCCTGTAGCATCAAGTGTATTTCCAAGATTCCAGCCTGCGCCGAATTTATCAACTGCCTGCTGTGCCTTTTCACACTCATTATAAACTTTCGGAGCACTTTCGCTGCTGCTCTCGCTTGTGCCACAGCCTGCAAAAAGCATAGTCGCACTTAGCACAACAGAATAGGTCTTTAATAATATTCTTTTATTGATCATTTTATCACCTCCGAATTCTATCAGAATAATTAATGATATCGTCAAGGTTTATTATATCATATATTTATAGATTTGTCACCTGTTTTTTTACAAAATTTATGATTTTTACCAAACTGTAATAATTTGCGCCATAAATCAGACGATATACAGAAAAAAATCGCAAAAAACTATTGACAAGAAAAGGATAATCTGATATAATATTTAGGTATGATAAATACATACAATTAAAATACTACATAGAACTACTGTCTGAAGTTAGGATGATGGGCTTCTATGAGTCATAAGCCAATTTCAGAAAGGAGGACGTTTCAAGTGAGAGAAGGTATCCATCCCGTATACGAGGAGACAACTATTACTTGCTCATGCGGTAATGTTATCAAGACTCGTTCTACAAAGAAGGACATTAAGGTCGAGGTTTGTTCTAAGTGCCACCCCTACTTTACAGGTAAGCAGAAGCTTAACGACGTAGGCGGTCGTGTAGACAGATTCAAGAAGAGATTTAAGCTTGACTGATAACAAAAGAGGGCGGAGTTTCCGCCCTTATTTTTTTAGGAGATCATTATGGGCTATATAACTGTAAAAGGATATTCTTCAGACAGCTTTATAGAAAAAAAGTCGGAATTCATCGGGCATATATGCCATGTCGAGAATGAGGAACAGGCTGTGGCGTTTGTTAATAAGATCAAGGCCGAGAACAGAAAGGCTCGTCATAATGTATATGCATATAAACTAAGAGCGTCTAACCTTTCACGCTATTCAGATGACGGAGAGCCGCAGGGTACAGGCGGCGTGCCTGTACTTGATGTAATAAATAAGGAAGGGCTTGTGGACGTTTGCGTGGTCGTGACACGCTATTTCGGCGGCGTTTTGCTGGGCGCAAACGGTCTTGTAAGAGCCTATTCCCACGCCTGCAAGCTTGCGATTGACAGCGCTACAAGGCAGGAATTCTGCGAGTGCTCTCTTATAAGCGCCGTCTGCGACTACAATATGTACTCAAAGCTTTCGTTCTGTTTGCCTAAATTTGAGGTAAAAATGCAGGAGGAAACCTTTGAAGAAAACGTCAAGCTTTCTTTTTTTGTCAAAAAAGAGCTTTGCGAAGGACTTATAAAGGAACTGACAGACCTTACCAACGGTAAAATAGAGATAAATGAAGAGAAAAACCTCTGGGAAGATTTTGCATAATATTTTTTCCTCGAAAAAAAGGCAATTGATAACTTCTTTTGTATATTAATATAAAGACAGTTATGCAAGGGTGATATTATGCTTCCAAGAGAGATAACTGAAAAAAACGAAGAGCTGATGCTGTGCGAGTATGCTTTTTTCTCAAAGGATACTAAAGGCAGAGAGAAAAGCTCTGAAAAATGTGATCTGCGTACTGATTTTCAGCGTGACCGTGACAGGATCATTCATTGTAATTCCTTTAGACGGCTAAAGCACAAAACGCAGGTCTTTTTAAGCCCTGCGGGCGACCACTACAGAACAAGGCTGACCCATACCCTTGAAGTTGCACAGATAGCAAGGACTATCGCAAGAGCGCTAAGACTTAACGAAGACCTTACCGAGGCTATTGCTTTGGGGCACGATCTCGGGCATACACCTTTCGGGCACGCCGGCGAGCGTATACTCAACGAGCTCTCCCCTAACGGCTTTCATCATTATGAGCAAAGCCTAAGAGTTGTTGACTATATAGAAAAAGACGGCAAAGGTCTTGACCTTACATACGAAGTAAGAGACGGTATTCTTAAACATACCAATCAAATCGCCCAAACAAGAGAGGGTTATATTGTAAGGCTTGCTGATGTTATCGCTTATATCAATCACGATATAGACGACTCTATCAGGGGCAATATCATAACCGAAGATGATATCCCTAAAAGCATTACAGATGTTTTAGGGCATACCAAAAGCGAAAGGATCACCACCCTTGTCAAGGGAGTGATCGACGGCGGTGCTGAAAACATAGGTATAAAGGACGAAGAAGTTGCCAAGTCCTATGATTCTCTTCACAGATTTATGTTTGACAGCGTATATACCAACCCCAAGTGCAAATCAGAGGAATCCAAAGCTCAGTCAATGATCTCGGAGCTTTACAAGCATTTTTCGGCGCATATAGAGAAACTGCCTGCTTTATATATGAATCTTGCATATCAGTTTGGCATAGACCAGGCTGTTTGCGACTATATAGCGGGTATGACCGATGTTTATGCAACACAGGTCTTTGAAGATATATTCGTGCCTAAGGGCTGGCAGTATTTTAACTGAATGAAAGAACGGAGCAGATAAAGAATATGCCTTTTCCACCCGATTTTATAGACAGACTAAAAACTGCAAATCCTATTGCAGATGTTATAGGCTCTTATGTGTCGTTAAAAAAATCAAGCGGCAGGGATTATGTTTGCCTGTGCCCTTTTCATAACGAAAAGACCCCATCTTGCCATGTGCGTACTGATAAAGAGTATTTCCATTGTTTCGGTTGCGGAGCAGGCGGCGATGTTATTACCTTTATAATGAAGTATCATAACCTTGATTATCTTGAAGCTATCAGAATGCTTGCCGAGCGTGGCGGTATAATGATGCCCGATGATACATACAGAAGAAATGAGCCGCAGGGCTTGCAGAAAAAGCGGCTGTATGAGATGAACAAGGTCGCCGCAAGGTTTTTCTTTGATAATCTGAGAGCACCTGAGGGCGCACCTTGCAGGCAATACCTTAAAGGCCGTGGACTGACAGTAAATACCATTCGCAAATATGGTATGGGCTATGCTAAAAACAACCCTTTAGCACTTAAAGACTATATGCTTGCCGAGGGTTATAGCGAAAAGGAACTTATAGAAGCTTCACTTATCTCAAAAAGCGAGAAATATAATAAAACCTTTGATTTCTTTATCAACCGGGCAGTTTTCCCGTTTTTTGACCTTACAGGGCATATAGTGGGCTTTGGCGGAAGAACGCTTGGTGATGACAAACGCAAATACCTCAACTCAAAAGATACTGTAGGTTACAATAAAAACAGATTCCTTTTCAGTATGAACTTTGCAAAGGATTCAAGCGTTAAGTCGAGAGAGATAGTGTTGTGCGAGGGAAACCTTGACGTTATATCGCTTAATCAGGCTGGTATTGAAAACGCAGTTGCATCATGCGGCACGGCGCTTACGCCCGAGCAGGCAAAGCTGCTGTCAAATTACGCTGATACCGTGATAATCTGCTACGATTCCGATGAAGCAGGCAGAAAAGCTACAGACCGTGCAATACCAATACTTAATGATGCAGGGTTAAAGGCAAGGGTGATAAATGTAGTAAACGCTAAAGACCCCGATGAATACATACAAAAATACGGGGCGCCTGCATTTCAAAATCTTTTGTCAAAATCAGACGGCGCAGTTAATTACAAGCTGCAAATCGCCAAGCAGGGGCTTGACCTTGAAAGCGAGACAGGAAAGGTCGAATATCTGCAAAAAGCATATCAGATCATTTCTATGCTGAAATCCCCTTCCGAGCGTGAAGTGTATATCGGCAAACTTTCCCGTGAGCAGGGTATTACTACCGACAGCATAAGCAGAGAGGTCAATTCTCTGATACACGCCCGCAGAAATCAATCAAAGAAAAAGCACGAACGTGAGGTCATCACATTCACCGACAGAAAGCGTGACCCGCTTAACCCCGATGCATATCTTTACCCCAAAGAGGTGATCGCCGAGCAAGGTATTATCTACTACCTGTTCAATAATCCTGACGATACAAAGGATATCGTAGAGCTTATTTCCCCCGACAATTTCGTCACAGAATTAAACAGGCGGATCTATAAAAGCCTTGTAGATAAGATAAACTCGGGAGAGGATTTTTCGGTGTCGGCATTCAACGGTGAATTCTCGCCCGATGAAATGGGCAAGATAACTGAAATTCTTTGTTCGGGAGATGATCTTGGAATCACATTTGATGTTGCTGAGGACTATGCTTCCGTAATAAACAAAAAGTTCAGCTCGTTGCGTGAGAAAAAAGCAAGCGAGCTGTCTGATGATGAGTTTATGAAAGCATTTTATTCAAAAAACGGTATATAATAAAAGAACGGAGTGTTAAAGCTAATGAACGAAAGCAAAAAAACAGTAATGGAAAACCTAATGGAAAAGGGCAAGACCACAGGTAATCTTACAGCAAAGGAAATAACCGATGCATTTGAAAAGGTCGATTATGATCTTGAACAAATGGAGGCGTTCTATGAAAGCTGTGACGAGTATAATATCAAGATAATAGATGATATTATTCCCGAGGATCCTATGGAACTGCTTACATCGAGCGAAGAAGAGCTTTCACCCGATATGGACGATATCTCCCTCTCCACAGACGGTATCGCTATTGATGACCCTGTAAAGATATATCTTAAGGAAATAGGCCGTGTTCCGCTTCTTACCACAGAAGAGGAAATACAGCTTGCTGAAAGAATGTCAAGCGGCAACGAAAAGGAAGCCTCAGCTGCAAGAAAGAGACTTGCCGAAGCTAACCTCAGACTTGTTGTTTCTATTGCAAAGAGATACGTTGGCAGAGGAATGAGCTTCCTTGATCTTATCCAGGAAGGCAATATGGGTCTTATCAAGGCTGTTGAGAAATTTGACTATACCAAAGGCTTTAAATTCTCCACCTACGCTACATGGTGGATAAGACAGGCTATAACAAGGGCTATCGCAGACCAGGCAAGAACAATCAGAATACCCGTTCATATGGTTGAGACTATCACCAAGGTAAAGAAAGTCTCCAGCCAGCTTCTTCATAAGAACGGCCATGATGCAACGCCTGAAGAGATAGCAGAAGAGCTTGAAATGCCCGTTGAGAGAGTAAGAGAGATAATGAGAATAGCACAGGATCCTGTTTCTCTTGAAACACCTATCGGCGAGGAGGAGGATTCACACCTCGGCGACTTTATCCCCGATGAAGATGCCCCCGCCCCTGCCGAAGCTGCATCACTCGTTCTTCTTAAAGAGCAGATAAATCAGGTGCTTTCAACTCTTACCGACAGAGAAGCTAAGGTTTTAAGGCTGCGTTTCGGTTTAGAGGACGGCAGATCAAGAACGCTTGAAGAGGTCGGCCAGCAGTTCAAAGTCACAAGAGAGCGTATCAGACAGATAGAAGCAAAGGCGCTCAGAAAGCTTCGTCACCCCAACAGAAGCAACAGAGTAAGAGATTATCTTGACTGATAAGGCGTATCAATTATACATAACAAATAAAGCCATAGCATTTTTACCGACAAATGCTATGGCTTTTTTTAAAACAGCATTCTGACAAAAACTACCGCAAAAACAAAGCCGAATATATCGGCTGTAATAGCGGGTATAATAGTTTTTCCTGTGCATTTTAACTTTATAGCCGAAAAATAGACAGCTATAGTATAAAAAGTAGTTTCCGTGCTGCCCATCATAACACTTGCAACACGGCCTACATACGAATCGGGGTGAACGTCTGATAAAATATCATTTAAAACCGCAAGCGCCCCGCCGCCCGAAATACTTCTGATTAGCACAAGCGGAAAACATTCGGAAGGAAATCCTATGCTATCAAAAGCAAAGGAAAGCTTACTTGATAAAAACTCTATCAACCCGCTTGCTCTGAGCATACCGACGGCAGTAAGCAGGAATATAAGCGACGGAAAAATATCAAATGCAACTTTTGTGTTCTCTTTAGCCCCCTGTGTAAACGCCGAAAAAATATCAACCTTATGTAATACGCCATATAAACATATAAAGCATATCACCGAAACTGCGAGAAGCTCACCTGCCATTATCTTTTTTCCTCGAATACATAAGATTTGTCATGATACACCCTGCCGAAACTGATACAATTGATGTCAATATAACAGCGGGGATTATTTCATAAGGGTGTGCAGAGCCGTGAGAAAGCCTAATAGCGGCAACGGTTGTAGGTATCAGCTGAATAGATGCAGTATTTATCACAACAAGCATTGATATATTTCTGTGAGTATAAGTGCTGTTATCATCAAGGGCTTTTACCGCTTCTATGCCAAGAGGAGTTGCGGCATTACCAAGACCAAGCATATTCGCTGTAATATTCATACATATCGCTTCGTAGGCTTTACTCCCCTTTTCAATGCCCTTGAATAAAAACATAACAATCGGTGACAAAAATGCGGCGATTCTCTCTGTCAATCTGCTCTTATTTGCGATGTTCATTACCCCTCCCCAGAACGCCATAACGGCACATATAGTCAATGACAATTGTAAAGCATTTTCGGCACTTTTTGACACGCTTTCACACACATTTTCGACAGTTCCGTTATAAAAGGAGAATATAACAGAAATAATCATTATAACTATCAGCAGAATACCTATCATTGATTCAGCACCTCCAAGTCATATTGTCATTAGGGCGATATTGCCGCCCGTGACAAATAGTTCTTTTATATATAAAATAACAAAACACAAAAATACAACGCACAAAATCGTCATTTAAAATATTTATATATAGCCGCATTTTTAAGCGAAAGTACTTGACTTTTGGCTCATTTATATGTATAATATTATTAAAGAAGTCGATTTGAGACAGAACGGAAGGAGAAACACAGTATGAAGGCAACAGGCATAGTTCGTGATGTTGACAATCTTGGCAGAATAGTTCTTCCAATTGAATTGAGACGAACACTTGGCATAGATGTCAAAGATTCAGTAGAGATATTTACAGAAAATGATACTATAATTCTTAAGAAATTCCAGCATTCCTGCGTATTCTGCGGCGCAAATGATTCGCTTCTCGAATACAAAAACAAAATGGTCTGCTCACGCTGCATAAGTGAATTAAACATATTGTGATAGTATATTTTTGAGAGTGGTCGCTTTAAGTGACTGCTCTTTTTTATAATTATATGCTAGGTAATAATAGAATATGCAAAAAAGCACTCCCCGATCAAGAGGAGTGCTTACCATGGTATATATAGCCATATCGCAAAAAACAAGCCTGTCACCTGCTTTGAGCGGCTCATCAAATGAATAATCACCTATAATATCACCGGCAAGGCAGGTAGGGCCGCCAAGACGGTATGTATATTTCTTTTCATTTGGCATGCCTGCACCTATGATATTAGGCCTGTAGGGCATTTCAAGAACGTCAGGCATATGGCAGGCCGCCGAGGTGTCAACTATAGCTATATCCATACCATTTTTCAGCGTATCGAGTACCTCGCACACCAGATAGCCTGCATTGAGTGCTACAGCTTCACCGGGCTCTAAATATACTTCAACGCCGTATTTACTCTTAAAGCGTTTGATAAGGGCTATAAGAGCGTCAACATCATAATCATCTCTTGTGATATGATGACCGCCGCCAAAATTGACCCATTTGAGCCTATTAAGATACTTTCCGAACTTTTCTTCAAAGTGAGGAATAGTTCTTTCCAGAACATCTTCACCCTGCTCGCACATAGTATGAAAGTGCAGCCCCTCTATACCCACAAGGTCATCATCTGTGATATTTGCAGCAACCGTACCAAGCCGTGAGCCTACGGCACAGGGGTTATATATTTCCGGCTCTGTTTCGCTGTATTCGGGGTTAACACGTATACCACAGGATATCTTTCTTCCGCTTTTCAAAACTGAATCTCTGTGCATTCTGTATTGAGAAGGACTGTTGAACACGATATGGTCGCAGATGTTGACTAACTCTGCCATATCATCAGCCTTAAAAGCAGGGCTGTAAACGTGAACTTCGCCCTCGCCTGCTTCTTCACGGCCAAGCATAGCCTCATACAGCCCGCTTGCCGCAGTTCCGTCAAGATACTGCATTATCAGCGGATAAACGCTATACATTGAAAATGCTTTCTGCGCAAGAAGTATCTTACAGCCGCTTTCTTCCCTTACACGCTTTAGTATTTCAAGGTTTTGGGTAAGAAGCTTCTTGTCTATAACATAGCAGGGGGTTTTTACCTTTGTGACAAAATCCATATTTGTCACTTGCTTTCTAAGGTAAGGTCAGGACGAACATTCCTTGTATCAACATTTGTAATAACAAGATTGGGGTTAGCATTCTTAGCATCATAGAAAACCTTGACGATCTCATTAGCAAACGCTTTATCTTCACCCTTTAAAATATCAAGATCGCTGACAATAATCTCTATCTGTGGGTCATCGTCAGTAAGAACATTAAACAGCGCATCAGTATCAAGGACTTCCTTACCGGGGAATGAGTTGTTTATAAAGTAATAAAACTCGTTTTTGTTACGGAATTTTACATCATCTAAAAGTAACAGCATATTTCAAAACTCCTCTCATCAGTCAACAAGCACAGGGTCAAAATTCTCCGTCCAGGGTAAGCCCCATTTATTGAGTGCTTCCATAAACGGGTCGGGATCAAATTCCTCGACATTATAAACGCCGGGCTTTTTCCATTTACCTGTAAGCACCATCATAGCACCTATCATCGCAGGAACGCCTGTTGTATAAGAAATAGCCTGCGAGCCTACCTCTTTATAACATTCCTGGTGGTCGCATACATTATAAACATAATATGTTTTATCCTTGCCGTCTTTCTTGCCTTGGAATATACAGCCGATGTTTGTTTTGCCCTTTGTTCTCGGCCCTAATGATGCAGGGTCGGGCAATACAGCCTTAAGGAACTGAAGCGGCACTATTTCCTTGCCCTCATACATAATAGGCTCGATAGATGTCATACCAACGTTTTCAAGGCACTTAAGATGTGTCAGATAGCTCTGGCCAAAGGTCATAAAGAAACGAATTCTCTTGATACCCTTGATATTGAGAGCGAGAGACTCAAGCTCCTCGTGATGGAGAAGATACATATCCTTCTCACCGACCTGGTCGAAGTTATATACTCTCTTTATCTCCATAGGTTCGGTTTCTACCCACTCGCCGTCCTGGATATAGCTGCCCTTGGCAGATACCTCACGAATATTTATCTCGGGGTTGAAATTGGTCGCAAAGGGATAACCGTGGTCACCGCCGTTGCAGTCGAGGATATCAATATAGTTTATCTCGTCAAAATAATGCTTCTGAGCATAAGCACAGAATACGCCTGTAACACCGGGGTCAAAGCCTGAGCCGAGAACAGCGGTTATACCTGCCTTCTCAAATCTCTCACGGTAAGCCCACTGCCAGCTGTATTCAAACTTGGCTGTATCCTCAGGCTCATAGTTTGCTGTGTCAAGATAATCCACCTTACACTCTAAGCAAGCGTCCATTATGTGAAGATCCTGATAAGGAAGTGCTACGTTTATGCATATATCAGGCTTATACTCTTTCATAAGAGCCACAAGCTCTGGAACATTATCGGCATTGACCTGTGCTGTGGTAATATTGGTCTTAGTCTTGCCCTGAAGCTCCTCCTTAAATTTATCGCACTTTGATTTTGTGCGGCTTGCGATACAAATATCAGTAAATACCTCACTATTCTGGCAGCACTTGTGTATAACAACACCTGCAACGCCGCCTGCACCGATTATAAGTGCTCTTGACATCAAACATCATTCCTTTCAATGGATTTATAGTTAATTACTTTGAAATATAAGTCAGCTTATCGCAAGAAGAATCTCTCTGAGTATCTTGCAGGCAAGTGCAGTAGAGCGCCCTGTCTGGTCATATACAGGTGAAAGCTCGTTCATGTCAAGCCCGACTATATTAAGCCCCGATAAGCTCTTGGCAGCTTTCAAAAGCTCTTTAAAGCTGACACCGCCCGCTTCGGGAGTGCCTGTTCCCGGAAATTCCGAGGGGTCTATCACATCAAGATCAAGCGTAAAGTATACGGGCTTGTCACCTATTTTCTTTATAGCTTCATCAAGCGTTTCAAGGTCAAATTTGTGCATATAAGTATGAGCTTTAGCAAACTCGAACTCTTCCCTGTCGCCGCTTCTTATCCCGAACTGGAATATCTTATTATCACCCACTATATCGTGACATCTGTGGAGCACGCAAGCGTGAGAAAGCTTTACACCCAAATAATCATCTCTCAGATCAGCGTGGGCATCAAAATGAATTATATGCAGATCATCATATTTCTTAGCTACTGCTCTTACAGCGCCAAGTGTTACAAGATGCTCGCCGCCAATCATAAAGGGAATCTTGCCGTCTTCCAGTATTGTCCACGTTCTGAGAGTGATGTCATCAAGTGCCTGCTCAGGGCTTCCGAAAGGCAGCTCAAGGTCGCCGCTGTCAAAAACCTTTATATCAAGCAAATCCTTATCCTGATAAGGGGAATATGTCTCTATCCCGAAGCTCTCGCTTCTTATGGCAGCTGATGCAAAGCGTGTGCCTGGTCTGAAAGACGTGGTACTGTCAAAAGGTGCGCCAAAAAGGACGATATTCGCATCATCATAATCGCAGTCGCAACCAATAAATGTCGAAATGTTCTTATCAAGCATCTTCAAGCACCTCCAGCACATCATTAGGCAGCGCAAAACAGCCTTGATGAAGCTTGGTATTGTAATACTTCATCTTAAGGCCGAACTGCTCCCATTTTTCAGCCTGCATATCATACACAGGGTGAAGATTCTTTGAAGCAAAGCCAAACAGCCAATGCCCTGACGGATATGTGGGTATATGCGCCTGATAGACCATACACACAGGGAAAGATGAGCCTATTCGTTTGTGTGTGCGCTTTACCATATCAACATAGCTGTCATAATAGGTGCTCTCGTGCTGATTGATAAGTATTCCCGTATCAGTCAGCGCCTTGAAGCAGTTGCCGTAGAACTCCTTTGTAAACAAGCCCTCACCAGGCCCGAACGGGTCAGTCGAGTCAACTATGATAAGGTCATATTCATTCTGCTTTCTGCGCACAAATTTAAGTCCGTCCTCAAAAAACAGCTCAACTCTCTCGTCGTCGAACTTGCAGGCTGTCTGAGGAAGATATTCCTTGCAGACCTCTACAACCTGCTTGTCTATCTCTACCATATCTATATGCTCTATAGTCGGGTAGCGGGTAAGCTCTCTTATCGTTCCGCCGTCGCCCGCACCTATAACGAGCACTTTCTTTATATCGGGGTTAACAGCCATAGGAACTGCTGTTACCATTTCGTGGTAGATATACTCGTCCTTCTCGGTAAGCATAATAAACCCGTCAAGCACCAGCACCCTGCCAAACTCATATGTGTCAAAAATATCAATATCCTGATAATAGCTCTTACCCGAATAAAGTTGTTTTTTGACCTTTATAGTGAAATTTACATCATCTGTATGTTTTTCTGTAAACCAAAGATCCATATTGATCCTTCCCTTTACTATATAACAACGTTTATGTTATTTATCTCCAGATCCTCAGTACCCGTGAGGAAGCAGCCTTTCTCCTTGCAGTATGCGATGTAATCGAGAATATCCTTTGTTATCCTCTCGCCCGGCGCAAGAATAGGTATTCCCGGCGGGTAGCACATTACAAACTCGCCACATATCATACCCTCTGAGCTTGCTATAGGCACGCTCTTCTTGACATTATAGAAAGCTTGCTGCGGCGCAAGAACGACCTGCGGGTTGATATATTCGTGGTCGAACATTCCCGAGGGGTCTTTGCCATAGAGTCTTTTTATTTCACCAAGTGACGAAATAAAGCGCTCTATTTCAAGTTCTCTGTCACCAGCTGAAACTATAGCGAGAATATTGCCTATGTCACCAAACTCTATCTGAATATCATAATCATCTCTTAGTATATCATATACCTCAACGCCTGCAAGACCAACCTCTCTGGTATGAACAGAAAGCTTGGTGCTGTCAAAGGCGTAGAAATCATCGCCGTTTTCAAGCTCACGCCCGAATGCATAATAGCCGCCTATCTTGTTTATCTCTTCCCTTGCATAATCGGCGTAGTCAATGGCCTTTCTGAACATATCCTTGCCGTTGAGGAAAAGGTTTTTCCTCGCAAGGTCAAGGGAAACCATAAGCAGGTATGAGCCACTTGTTGTCTGTGTAAGGTTGATTATCTGCCTTACATAGCCGTCACTAATGCTCTTGCCGCAAAGCAGAAAAGATGACTGCGTAAGCGAGCCGCCCGTTTTATGTATAGATACAGCCGCCATATCAGCACCCGCCGCCATAGCGGATATAGGCAAGTTATCGCCAAAATATAGGTGAGTTCCGTGCGCTTCATCAGCAAGCACGAGCATTCCGTGTGCGTGTGCTATCTCGCATATCTTCTTGATATCAGAGCAAACGCCGTAGTAGGTCGGGTTATTGACAAGCACAGCCTTTGCATCCGGGTTAGCAAGAATTGCGGCTTCAACGTCTTTGACGCTCATGCCAAGTGGTATACCGAGCTGCTTATTAGTGCCGGGGTTTACATATATCGGCACAGCACCGCATACAACAAGAGCGTTGATAGCACTTCTGTGAACATTACGGGGCATTATTATCTTATCCCCAGCCTTGCAGGCTGTAAATACCATTGCCTGCACAGCCGCAGTAGTGCCGTTTACTATGAAAAACGTATGCTCTGCGCCAAAAGCCTCACTTGCAAGCTCTTCGGCTTCTTTTATTACAGAAACGGGGTGACAAAGGTTATCAAGGGGCTTCATTGAGTTTACGTCAACTTTAAGGCAGTTCTCCCCCAAAAAGTCTCTTAGTTCCTTATTCATTCGCCCGCCCTTATGCCCGGGAACGTCAAGTCTCACCACTCTGTTTCTCAGGTGGCGTTTAAGTGCATCGTATATCGGTGCGGTATTCTGGTCTTTGCCCAATTTTCCAATGCTCCTTTATTGTCAGTATATATTCTGCCCGCTGAATATCTCTATCATCTCACGTCTGAGGCTGTCAGTAATGTCAAGCCTCTGCTTGGGCGAAAGCTCATAAACGTCTTTATTGAACAGATAGTTCTGAAGCTCGATATCCTTTATGAGCATTTTGGTATGGAATATATTTGACTGGTAAACATTAACATCAATAGCATCATACTTTTCAAGAGTAGTTCTGTCGATATAATCCTGTATCGACTTTATATCATGGTCGATAAAATACTTCTTACCGAGCACATCTCTTGTAAAGCCTCTTACCCTGTAGTCGATAGTTATAATATCGCTGTCAAAGCTTGCAATAAGATAATTGAGGGCATTAAGCGGCGATATCATACCACAGGTAGAAACATCAATATCCACCCTGAATGTCGAAATAGAATTATCAGGGTGATATTCGGGAAAAGTATGAACGGTAACATGGCTCTTGTCAAGGTGAGCATGAACAGTCCTGTGCTCGGCCTTATAGTTGCCCTGATTGCAGGATATGTCGATTGATGACTCATCAAGCTCCTTCTCGGCGATAAGCACGTTTACCGAAGCGCCCTGCGGGTCATAATCCTGTTTTGAGATATTAAGCACCCTTGCGCCTATCATCTCTGTTACGTCACACAGTATCTTAGTAAGACGTTCACTATTATACTGCTCATCAATATATGCAATATAATCCTTCTGCTCACGCTCGCTCTTGGCATAGCAGACATCATATATATTAAAACTGAGTGTTTTGGTGAGATTATTGAACCCGTAAAGAGTCAGCTTCTGTTCCATTTAAACATCCCGCCCTTCAAAATAATCGGCACAGCCGTATATACAATATATTATAACATATTTTTCTGCAAATGTATAGTACTTTTAATGATATTTTTCAAAAAAATAAGACCTGTATTCTCCTACAGGTCTTATCTATATCTAATAACACTACTTTTTACATCAAGAACATTTTGCGGCATGACCTCAAAAACTTCAAGCTTATCGCAATTGCTTATTACCACCTCTACTGTGCACTTATTATCTTCATCATCAGTCTTACAGCAAATACTGCATAGCAGCTGGCCACGCTCAACAGTTTCCTTTTCTTCGAGCCGAGGTTTAGTCGGCATGATATCATCACATTTACTGTCCTTACCTATATGGATAAGTATCTTAAGCCCGTCATCGGAAATGATATTATATGAATGACCGTTGTTTGATATTTTTTCGATAACACCGCTTACGGGGCTGTATACATCATCACTTTCGGTTATGACCGCATACCCGTCACCAAGCACCTTTGTCGAATAAATAGTATCTTCAAGCGAGGAAATAGGAATGACCTTCCCTGTGCAAGCAGCCGTAACATACTTGTTTTGAGGGTCGTAACTGTCAATTTTACCCATACCAAACAAACCAATCACCTCAAATCTTTAAGAAATTCCCTTGTTATTCATAATTATATCACATTTAAACGTGTTTTTCAAGGGGTGTTAACACAAAAATTCACAATTTCATAATTTTTGTACACTTTTACAAATATCGGCCTTTCGATTTGTGGCTATTTGTACTTGATTTTTTCTGATAGATTATTTTTTTAATATTAATATTAACTTGAAAAATTATTACCGATATAGTATAATATATATGGAATAGAAATTCAAGGAGAAAAACAAAATGTTAATTGATCTCGAAAACGTTTATAAGTATTTTGACGGAAATCTGATACTGAAAGATATATGTATGACAATTGAAGACAGGGAGATCATCGGCCTTATTGGCAGAAACGGCTGCGGCAAGAGTACCCTGCTTAAGATAATTACAGGAATGGAAGAATTCGACAAGACTGTTGACGGCAAAGGCTCTGTAAGCATTTCAGGAAAGACAACTATCGGCTATTTGCAGCAAAACAGCGGTCTTGAAGTCGATTCAACCATAAACGACCAGATGCACCTCCCCTTCAAAGAACTGCTCGATATTCAAAGCAAGATGAAAGAACTCGAGCATATTATGACAATAGACGGCGAAATGAACGAGGCAGCTGAGAAATACGCCGAGTTATCTGCTTACTTTGAAGCAAGAGACGGCTACCGGATAGAAGTCAAGATAAACACAATACTAAACGGCATGGGCTTTGAAGACACCCCAAAGAACAGGATAATATCTACCCTATCGGGCGGCGAGAAAACAAGGCTTGCAATGGCAAAGCTGCTGCTTGAAGAGCCCAATCTACTGATACTTGACGAGCCGACTAACCACCTTGACTTTAAGACACTCGGCTGGCTTGAAGATTATCTCAAAGGCTACAAAGGCTCGGTTCTTATCGTATCGCATGACAGATACTTTCTGAATAAGCTCTGCACAAGAATATGCGAGATAGAAAGCGGCAGGCTGACAAGCTACAAAGGTGATTACTCAGCCTATCTGGTGCAAAAGAAGATGAACAGCGAGCGCCAGCTTAAGGAGTATGAAGCACAGCAAAAAGAGATAGCAAAGCTTGAAGACTACATAGTAAGAAACAAAACAAGAGCATCAACTGCCAAAATGGCGAAGAGCAGGCAAGCTATGCTTGACCGAATGGAAATAGTTGACAAGCCGCTGATATATCAAAAGCCGCCAAGGATAAAGCTGGAATATGATATTGAGCCTGTCAAGGACGTGCTTGACGTTAAGGGCGTTGAAATAGCCGTAGGTGAAGGCGACAAACGCAAAGAGCTGATCAAAAGCCTTGATATGCACGTAAGAAGAAGCGAGCATATAGCAATAGTCGGCGCAAACGGCATTGGTAAGACCTCTATACTAAAAGTTCTGCAAGGAATTATCCCTCACGAAAACGGCACTATACGCTGGGGCGGAAATGTTAAAATATCGTATTTTGAGCAGGAAAACACCACCCTTAACCCTCACTCTACAGTGCTTGATGAGATAATGAGAAGATTCCCGAGACTTACAGAAAAGGACGCAAGAAGCGCATTAGCCGCAGTTTTGATAGGTGCTGAGGACGTTGCCAAGCCAACATCAGTACTTAGCGGCGGCGAAAGAGCCAAGCTATGCTTTGCGATAATGGCATTTACAAGAGGAAATGTTCTTGTACTTGATGAGCCGACAAACCACCTTGACCTTGCCACCAAGGAAGTACTTGATGATGTGCTTGCTGCGTTTGAGGGGACTATCATACTTGTTTCCCACGACAGATACCTTATAAACAAGGTCGCTACCAAAGTTATTGAAGTGACGAAAAACGGCACCGAGCAGTTTGAAGGCAATTATGATGACTACAGCGAGCAGAAGCGCCTCGCAGCACAGGCTCAGGCTTTGACCGAGCAGCAGCGCAAGGAACAGCAGGCCAAAGCTGACCTTGAGCAAAAGAAGCAAAACCAATACCGCTCAAAGCAGCAGCGTGCCGAAAGTGCTAAAAAGCGTTTGCGTATTTCCGAGCTTGAAAAGGAAATTGAAGAGCTTGAAATAGCAATATTTAACCTTGAAAATGAGATAGCAGACCCCGAGATAGCTTCTCATTTTGAAGTGATGAGTGAGAAATGTAAGGAGCTTGAAGCCGCTCGCACATCTCTTGATGAAAAAATGGACGAATGGGCTTCTCTTGAAGATTAAAAACAGGCTGTTGCGTTAGTTTGCAACAGCCTGTTTATTATTCATCTTTATCTCTTAAGCTGAATACCGCCCGAGACATATTCTGCGCTTTAAACAGGTATGACCCGGATACAAGCACATCAGCACCTGCAGCTCTTGCGAGCGAAGCTGTCTGCTCATTGATTCCGCCGTCAACCTGAACATGTGTGTCAAGGCCTATCTCTTCGATAAATGCTCTTGCCTCGGTAACTTTTTTGAGCGTAGCAGGAATAAAGCTCTGCCCGCCAAAACCGGGATAGACAGTCATAATAAGCACATTTTCGACAGCCGGTATAAGGCTCTCTATATCGTCAACTGGCGTATCGGGCTTAACTGCAATACCCGCCTTTATACCGAGAGAATGAATCTTATCTATCACCGCCCTCGGATTGTCGGTAGCCTCAACGTGAAAGGTTATCATATCTGAGCCGAGCTTTGCATAATGCTCAACATAACGCTCAGGTCTTGTTATCATAAGGTGAGTATCAACAAAGCCTTTGGTGCTTTTTCTAACATATTCAAGTATCGGCTCGCCAAAACTGATATTGGGCACAAAGATACCGTCCATAAC
>CADAGC010000065.1 GCA_902787365.1 uncultured Ruminococcus sp.
TATGCATTATGAATTATGCATTATGCATTATTAGTGGGTGCCTGCTCTTTCATGACTGCGAGTGCTGTTTTTATGCCATCAACGGCGGCTGACATTATGCCGCCTGCGTAGCCCGCGCCCTCGCCGCAGGGGTAAAGGCAGGGGAGCGATATCGACTGCCTGTTCTCACCCCTTGTTATGCGTACGGGTGATGAAGTTCTTGTTTCGGGGGCGGTGAGCAGGGCGTCACCGTCACCGAAGCAGGCCATTTTCCTGCCGAAGTTTTGCAGCCCCGTTTTTAGCATATCCGTCACAAATTCGGGGAAAAGCTGATGCAGGTCGGCGGCTTCAACACCTCTTGAATAGGTGGGGGTAATCCTGTCACTTAGCACGGCCTTGCCCTCAAACAGTCCCTTGACCGAGCAGGCAGGGGCTTTGCCGCCTGTGAGAGTGTACGCACGGTGCTCTATCTCACGCTGGAACTTCACGCCGTCAAGCACGCCCTTGCCGTAATCCTCGGGCGTTACCGATACCGCAACTGCGGCGTTGGCGTTCTCGCCGTCACGGGCAAACTCGCTCATGCCGTTGGTGACGACGGTTTCATGCTCGCTGGCGGCTGGCACAACATAGCCGCCGGGGCACATACAGAATGTGTAAACGCCACGCCCCTCGCTGTTTCGGTATGAGAGCTGATATTCGCCCTTTGGCAGCAGCGGGTCGCCGGCGTGCTTACCGTAGAGCGAGCGGTCAACATCTGTCTGCTTGTGCTCTATGCGCACGCCAACAGAAAATGGCTTCGGCTCTAAGAAAACATTCTTTGAAGCGAGCATCTCAAAGGTGTCTCTTGCGCTGTGGCCTATTGCAAGAATCACCGCCGAGCACTCGACTTCGCTGCCGTCTGAGAGGGTGGCTTTAAGCCCGTCGGCTGTTTGGGTAAGGTCTGTAAGTGCTGTCTCAAACCTTACCTCGCCGCCCAGTCGCTCTGTTTCAAGTCGAATGTTTTTTACCACTTCACGCAGCTTGTCGGTGCCGATATGGGGCTTGGCTTTGTGCAGTATCTCTTCGGGTGCGCCGAACTCTACCAACTCACGGGTCACATAAGCGCATAGCTCGTCCTTTGTGCGGCAGGTGAGCTTGCCGTCAGAAAATGTTCCTGCGCCGCCCTCGCCGAACTGTATGTTAGTGCTGCTGTCAAGCCGCCCGCCGAGGGAGTATTCTTTTACCTTGGCTATGCGCTTTTCCATAGCCGCACCACGCTCTAATATTAGCGGTTTATAGCCGTATCTTGCAAGCGTAAGCCCCGCAAACATTCCCGCAGGGCCGTAGCCTGCAATAAGCATTCGTCCGTTTTTATGTACTGTTCCTATCTCGGGGTCAAGCCTGCCGCTTACAGCGAATGAAGCATTTTTGCACTTAGCGGCTTTGTCTTTTTCCGCCTTTTCGCTGCCAAGGGTCACATACACCGAGCTTACAAGCAAGATGTTTTTATTATCCCTCGCATCAATCGACGTCTTGTGTATATCTGCACTCACAATGTCGCTTCTGCGTATATGCGCCGTGGCGAGCGCTTTGCTGATTATCTCCTCTTTTGCCGTGCCGAGGGGGGCTTTTATGTTGTTTATGATTATGGGCATTGGCTTTCCTTTCATAAAAACAGCCCCGTTTTCACAGGGCTGCATAGGTTTTAAGCGCTTATGGTTATTTGTATCTCGTTTGTGCCTGCGCACCATACATTGCCATACTTGGCCGAGTAAACGGTGGCAGTCTTTATCATCGAGCCTGCCGACTTGCCGAGGTCTGACAGGTCTATCTGTGCGATAAGGTCTTCGGCCTTCAGTTTTTTGATGACGTCCTCGGGGCCGTAAATCACAACGTCTGTAAGCTGGGCTGTGTCAAAGCTTACTTTCTTGCCTTCGGGAAGATTCATAATATCAAACTGTGATTTCGGTATATCAAAGGTCTTTGACGTTAAGCCGTCGCTGTTAAAGTTGACCTTTACGCTTGATACTCCGTCAGCCGAGGTCTCACCTGTGCTGAATGGTATATCAAAGGTGTATATCTTGTCAAGGTCTATCTCCGAGAGGGGTATCGAGCCTACTGTTATATACTCTTCGCTCTGGTCGTCAAGGTCAGAAGTGAGTATGGATATAGGGTTCTCGCTTATGTTGTATTTTATAGTTGATAGGTCAAAGTTTGCAGGAACGCCCGTGAATTCTACTTTCAGATTTCCCACCTTTTTCTTGAACAGCGGGAATGAAAGGGTGTATTCCTCATCGGGGAACTGATAGAGCGAGCTGTCAAGAACGTTGTTGTTCTTATCATAGAGCACTATCTTGTTGGTAGTCATAGT
Source organism: uncultured Ruminococcus sp. (assembly GCA_902787365.1). Lineage (GTDB taxonomy): Bacteria > Bacillota > Clostridia > Oscillospirales > Ruminococcaceae > NK3A76. The sequence goes on from CADAGC010000065.1 coordinate 2,330, forward strand.
CTTGTCTACCGAGAGGCTCTGTGTCGTGTCAACTACTGCATAGGCCTTGGCTATCTTTGCAAGGTCGTTGTCTGCGCCCGTTATGTTTATCTTTGACGGCATACAGGATACAGCACCCAGCATATAACCGTCCTCCGCCGAGATGTTCGGCGCACTTGGGCTAAGGTCAAATTCCTTAGAGTTTATCGCATCAAACTGCACCTCGACCGTTTCGGGGGATATCGAGAGAATAGACACCTTATCTGCCGAGTGTGCGCTCTTGACGTCTATATCGAGCTTGTATGTGCCTTTCTTGGTGACAGATGAAACATCAACAGTCGCTGTAAGGTCATTTGCCGAATAGCTGCCTATCTCGTAGTTCATACCCTCGATGATGACGTCAACGTTCATATCCTTGAAATTGAGAGCTGACAGCCCCTTTTCCTCTGCGATAGTTCCTGTAAGCGTCAGGTCAACAGGCACGTTGGATATCGTCTTGCTTATTGTCGGGTACTGTGTGATAGATAGTATCAGCCAGATGATTATGGCAAGGGCTATCGCCAGTATCCTCTGCCCGAGGTCTGTGCCGAGCTTAGCGGCGAGGCCTTTTTTATTTACTTTTTCCATTTTGACATCACCCTCCCCGCAAAAGTGTTCTTCTCCTTGCCGGAGGTGTTTTCTTCCTGCTCTGCAAACAGCCTTGTCCGCAGGAGTTTTTTAAGGCTTTCCTTTGAAAAGCCCCTTGTCAGCTCGCCATTTTCGGCGACTGAGATAGTTCCCGTTTCCTCCGAAACAACTATTACCAGCGCATCAGAGTTCTCGCTCATACCGATAGCCGCTCTGTGGCGTGAGCCGAGCTGCTTGGCTATAAGTTCCTCTTTCTGCGGCTTTGGCAGAAAGCAGCCTGCTGCGAGTATCATTCCGTCACGCATTATCACAGCACCATCGTGCAGGGGAGTGTTCGGGAAGAAGATATTGCCGAACACCGCCGCCGAGGGGGTGCAGTTGAGTATAGTTCCCGTGGCTATCTGCTCGCCTAAGCGGGTCTTTTGCTCTATGATTATCAGAGCGCCCGTTTTGGTTGACGAAAGGTCAGCCGAGGCATCACATATGGCATCTATTGCTTCGTTCCATTTTTCGTGAAGCTGGTCGTCTTCACTTTGCGAGAAGAACGAGCCGAGCTCTGTTACCCTTGTGCGGCCTATCTTCTCTATAATTCTTCTAAGCTCCGGCTGGAAGAGTATCAGTATTGCAAGAATTCCCCATTGGAAACAGTTTTTGAGTATAAAGCGCATCGTCTGCAAATTGGCAACAACTGCGATAACATATGCGCCCACAAGCACTATGATGCCCTTGATAAGCTGCTGCGCCCTTGTCTCACGCACAAGCCTTATGCCGTGGTAGATAAGGTATGACAGCAGAGCCATATCTATAATATCCGTTATCCTTATCGATACGAGCACATTCCATATCGACTGGATAATATTATCAAAACCAAACATACTTTACTTCCTTTTTCTGTCTTTTGGCTATAACTTCACATAATAATATTGTAACATAATTTGATGAAAAGTACAAGGGGTAAATCTAAACAAATTTCAAAAAAATCGCCCCTCCGGCTATTTGCCAAAGGGGTCGAAGCGTCAATTCTTGCTGTCACAGTATTACTTTTCCCAAAGCTATCTTTTCTATTTCATTTATAAGCATAGATACCTGCCGCCTGTCATTGAATGCCGAGGGCGAGAACCTCACCGTTCCTGTAAGAAGTGTGCCTAAGCTGTGGTGAGCAAGCGCTGCGCATTGCAGCCCGCCACGCAGCGCAAAGCCTCGTGAGTTAAGATACTGCGTCACCTGTTCTGATGAATACTCTCCGATATTGAATGCAACTATCGGCGCATAGCTTGCCCCCTCGCTTCGGTAGATAGTCACACCCTTAAGAGAATAAAGCGCTTTTAACAGCTGCTCGCAAAGGGCAGTCTCGTGGGCTTTTATGCGCTCCTGCGTTTTGGCGTTTACAAAGTCTATGCCCTTGCCAAGCCCCATTATGCCGACTGTGTTGACCGTGCCGCTTTCGAGCTTTTCGGGCATTATGTCAGTCTGCGCAAGCTCTGCCGAGGTCGCCCCCGTTCCACCCTCGATTATCGTCGAGAGAGGGAAAGCACCGTTAGTTATCAAAAGCCCCGTGCCCGTCGGCCCGTAAAGCCCCTTGTGCCCCGAGGTGCATATAAAGTCCATTCCGTCAGCAAGTGTTATGCCAAGCACGCCGCTTGCCTGTGCGCAGTCGCAGACAAAGGCTATCCCGTGCTTATGTGCAAGCTCTGCAAGGGCTTTGTATGGTGTTATCTGCCCCGTGACATTTGAGGCGGCAGTGCAGATAATGCACTTTGTGTCGGGTTTAATAAGTGATGCAAAGTTCTCAACCGTCTTTTCATCATCAGCCTCGGCCTTGGCTATGCTGTAGCTTATCCCTCTGCTTTTATAAAGGCTGTAAACAGGCCGTGATGCCGAGTTGTGTTCAAGTGAGGAAATGACAGTATGCCCGCCGTATTGCAGCAAGCCCTTTATCGCCATATTGAGCGCATAGGTGCAGTTGGGGGTGAATGCCACGTTCTCCACCTCTGCCTTAAATAGCCTTGCGGCCTTTTCACGCACATTGTAGACCTGCACAGCGGCGGCCTTTGATATCTCGTGACCGCTGCGCCCGGGGTTGCCGCCGAAGCGCTCGACCGCAAGGGCAACGGCGTTCTTTACCGACTGGGGCTTTGGGAACGTGGTCGCAGAATTGTCAAAGTTTATCATCGCCCTCACCCCTTCAGAATGTTCTTGTGAGGTACGCCGTTTTGCTCTAAAATGCGCACTATCTCTTTCGGGTCTTTATTCACCGAGAGAGAGTAGCCGCAGCCCGTGCCCAAGTTCTTTGGCGTTCTCACTATTTCGCAGTATATACCTTTATCATTAAGAAGACGCTTTGCCTTCATAGCATATGTTATCGAGGTCATAGCTATCAAGCCTTTTTGCAAGTGTATCACCCTTTCTGTGTGAGTTTTTTATAGTATATGCATAGGGTGAATTGCTTGACAAAAGGGGCGTGCGGTGATACAATATTATACAGAAATATAAAGGAGGCACTAATATGTTAAAGAGATTTATTTCATCTGCATTGGCACTAACCCTTGTGCTCGGCTCGGCTGCCGTGCTGCCTGAGGGGAGCACTGTGCTTGATACTGCTATAAGCGCATCAGCTGCCGACACAGCCCCCGCACAGGTCAAGGGCGTCAAGGCAAGTGGCGTTTCCTACAAGACTGCCACCCTTACCTGGAACAAGGTCAAGGGCGCAAAGGGCTACCGCATATATGTATATGACACAGCGGCAAAGAATTATAAAAAAGTAACCACTATATCAAAAAACACCACATCATATAAGCTCACAGGTCTTCAGCAGGGCAAGACCTATAAATACAAGGTTCGTGCCTACAAAAAGATTGACGGCAAGAACGTCTGGGGCAAGTCATCAAGTGCGGTGAGCTTTTCTACCAAAAAGGAGATAAAGTGCTCTGACTTCGGCTGGGTGTATAATGTGCCGAACGATGGCAGGAAAGCTTATGACAAGCTTGATAAGGTAGCGGTAGTCACAAACGAAAAGGAACTCAATGCGCTTATAAAGTATATAAACAAGAATTACCCCGATGATGTTAAAACATCGGATATGAGCCCTGTTTATATCCTGAAAACAGCTGATGCAAATTTCTTTAAAAACTATGCCCTTATCTACACACTTTCTATTACCGAGGGGATTGATGCGCAGTATACGACAGTCAACTCGGTCAAATTATACTCTCAGAAAAAAGGCGGCAAGCTCACAGCCTATGTGAATGCCACCTACAAAGAGCAAGTGCCAGATGACGTTGCAGTAAATGATGAGTATTACAGCAGATTCAACTGCTACATCGTTGCTGTTGTTCAAGCTGACTGATAAGAAAGTTAATTAAACACAAAAAAGAGCCTTTACCCAAGGCTCTTTTTCTATGCATATTTTTACCACGGCTGAACTGTGCCTATTATGTCGCTTAAGCATTCTACGCCGTTCTCATCGCACCATTTCTCCAAACCGTCAACTATCTTAACAGGTGTAAACGGGTCAGAGAATATCGCCGCACCTACCTGTATAGCCGATGCGCCTGCCATCATCATCTCAACTGCGTCTTCTGCGCTTGCTATGCCGCCCATGCCTACAACGGGTATCTTCACGGCATTTGCTACCTGCCATACCATTCTCACCGCAACGGGGAACACCGCAGGACCCGAAAGGCCGCCTACATTGTTTTTGAGTATGGGGCGGCGTGTCTTTATGTCTATTCGCATACCGAGAAGCGTGTTTATAAGTGACACCGCATCTGCGCCGTTTGCTTCAACGCTCTTTGCTATGTCTGTTATGCTTGTAACGTTAGGCGAGAGCTTTACCATAAGCGGAATGTCTGTCGCATCTCTTACAGCCTTTGTTACCTGACCAGCTATCACGCAGTCAGTTCCGAAAGCCGCACCGCCCTGTCTAACGTTCGGGCAGGAGATGTTAAGCTCTATCATATCAACGCCGCTGCCGTTGAGCATAGCCGCAAGCTCGCCCGATTCCTCGACTGATGAGCCTGCTATGTTTGCAATAATGCGTGTGCCTTTGGTTTTAAGGTTGGGCAGCTCGTAGGAGAGGAATTTCTCAACACCGCCGTTTTGCAGGCCGACAGAATTGAGCATACCGCTCGGTGTTTCAGCTACACGAGGACCGGGGTTGCCCATTCTCTCATAGCGTGTAGTGCCCTTGACGGATATGCCGCCGAGCTTTGACAGGGGGTAGAACTGCTCATACTCCCTGCCGTAACCAAAGCACCCGCTTGCGGGAATGACGGGGTTTTTGAACTCAACGCCCGCAACACTTACTCTTAAATCAGCCATCAAAAGCCACCTCCTCGCTGTCAAATACAGGGCCGTCTTTGCATACGTGTGAGAATATTTCCTTGCCGTCCTTGACAGTTCTGCATACGCAAACAAGACAAGCGCCCACACCGCAGGCCATTCTCTGTTCTAAAGATACCTGACACTCTATGCCGTTTTCCTGCGCTATCGAAGCCACACCCTTAAGCATCACCATAGGGCCGCAGGCGTAGATTATGTCGGGCTTTTCCTTTGCTATCTCGGCTTTTAAAGCGTCGGTGACAAAGCCCTTCATTCCTGCCGAGCCGTCGTCTGTGCAGAGAATAGTCTCACAGCCTGCCGCTTTGAAATCCTCCTGCAAGATAGCTATGCCCGCATTCCTGAAACCGCTTATTGCCTTGGCGTTCTTGCCGTAAAGCTTTGCTATGCCAAGCATGGGCGGTGTGCCTATGCCGCCGCCTATGCATATGGCTTTCTTGCCTTCAAGGAACTTAAAGCCCTTGCCTAAGGGGGCTATCATGTCAATGTTTGAGCCGATGTTCAGTTCTGATATCTTGTCGGTGCCCTTGCCCCTTACTTCAAAGACGAGCCTTAGCGTGCCCTTGTCTTTGTCGATATCGCAAATCGAGATAGGCCGCCTTAAAAAGAACCCCTCTGCCGCTATCTGAACAAACTGCCCCGCCTGCGCTTCCTTTACAACTTCGGGGCAGAGCACGGTGAAGTCATACATTCCCTTTGCAATAGCTTTTTTTGCTATTATGGGGTATTTGCCCTGCATATACATACGCTCATTCTCCTTTCAGCCTGTTAAGTACTATCTGCGACCACCTTGCACAACCTATAGGGCTGAAGCCGTGGTCTTCATTTTCAAACACATCAAAGGTCACATCACGGCCGAGTGCCTTTTGCTGATCGTAAAGCCTTTGCGAGTAGCTGATGTTTACTATCCTGTCATTATCGCCGTGTGCTATGGTCATAGAGCCGCCGAAATTCTTTATCATCTCATACACAGCAAATTTCGGCACTTCGTCAAGGTATTTCTGCGAGATATCCATTCCCATAAGATGATGATTTTCCCCCTCGGGGATAGTCACCTTGCTCATATCATCGGGTATGCAAAGCGCAGGGTATAAAAGCAGCAGCCCCGCAATCTTGTCGCCGAGCATAGCCGCTGTCAGAAGTGACACAAGCCCGCCCTGGCTTTCGCCGTAGAGGTAGAGCTTGTCAAACTGCCCGCCCCTTGTGCGGTTAATGAACTCTACAGCACCGCATACGTCCTCGACCTCGGTCTTTAAGCTCATATCGGTGGTCTTGCCCATTGATATGACCCTTGTGCCGCCGCCCCTGAAATCTATCGTCAGCGCTAAATACCCTTCGTTTGCCAAAGCCTGCGCCATGTATTCAAGGTCAGCCTGGCAGCTGTTGTAGCCGTGGCAGAGTATAACGGCCTTGCGGTTTTTCTTGTCTTCATTCTCGTTTTCATAGATAAAGCCGAACACCCTGTCAGAGCAGGGGCCGTACATTATCTTTATCTTCTTAACACTATCCATTTTCACCATTCCTTAGTCTGACAGATAATCTCTTATGTATTCTTGCTGTATATACCTTGCGGCATCGTGACCGCTTGCAAATTCCATATATTCGGGGCTAAAGCCCATACAGCACCTTGCAAAGGTCAGATAGTATATGCGCCAGCACTCGTTGCCGTCGCTGTCAAGTGATACATAAAGCGCCTCATCTCTTGCTTCGCACTTGTATACGGCGTGTATTTCGTTAGCTTTAAATGGGTCATCAGGCAGCAGTTCCAGAGAAAGCTCTTCAAGGAACGTTTTTTTCATGCTCTCAGTCTCTATCAGGCTCCAGCTGAAATCAAGCCCGTATTCCTCATAAAAGCCGTTCATTATCTCGGGCATAGTCATATCATCATTTATCTGCATAGCCTTGCCCCCTTTACTATAGGCAACACCGCACAACCAACGGCTTACGCCTTTGTATGCCATATGCTTGAAAATTTTCCGTCATATCGCCCAAATCCACCTTGTCTTACGCCAGTTTGTCGGTCTCAGCGTAGCTGAGACCACGTATACTGACATACAATGGTCGTGCGGTATTGCCTATATATAATTATACCATATAAGCCCTGCCTTTGTCATTACTTATTTTTGAATTTTTACACATAAAAAGACCCGTGCATCAGCACGAGCCTTTCATGTTCATTATCATATCGCAGACCTCGCCGCAGGGTGCGTTCTTTTCTGCAAGAGCATCAAGAGCCTTGTTTTTGTAAAGCGCCCTTGCTATGTTCACGGCAGCGGGATCTGTGACTTCAAACTGCCTTATCACCTTGTCTGAGCAGCCACGCTCTAAATGCCGCAGCTCATAATAGCTTTGAATGGTGAGCTGAAAAAGCTGCATATCGCCGCCCTCGTGGGTGCAGGTGACATTCTTGCCTATGTAGTAAGGCTCTGTCTGAGTGAGATGCACCATGCCGCAGTATGCATCAAATGACGCAAAGTGAACGTCTTTAATGTGCCCCATAAGTATCATGCCCATGCACATAGGGCATGGCTCCATTGAGGTGTAGAGGCTAAGCTCGTAGGAGTTGAATCTCTCTGTGTCAAGCGAACGCAGAGCATTGGCTTCGGCGTGAGATATCTCACGGTTTATAGTGCTTTCTTCACGGCTGCGGTTTCTGTCAGAGATGACAAGCTGCCCCTCTTTGTCAAACAAAGCTGCACCTATCGGGGTGGAGCCATAGCCGAACGCCTTCCACGCCTGCTCAAATACCACCTGCCACTGGGATGATAAGTTTTTCCACATAAAACCTCCACCTTACTGCATAAACTCAAACCTGCCGCTTTCCCGTGCCTTGCCTATTACCGCTTCAAAGTCGCTGCAAAGCACCGAGTAGCGAAGCGAGCTGTCTATATTTATAGCCCCGCACCACATCGAAACGCCTACCTCTGCCCCGTTATGTATAACGGGTGTGTCGTTTTGCGAAAGCACGCTCTGTGCTATCTCTGCTACAAGCTTTTCGTCGGCGCTTTCGGTTATCATAACGAATTCGTCGCCGCCCATTCGCAGGCAGAGCATATTATCCTGCGCCGCTTCATTTATTCGCCTGAACGCTTCAAGTATCACCTTGTCGCCTGCATCACGGCCTATGTTGTCATTTATCGGCATAAGGTTTCTGATGTCAAAGCAGAGTATATAAGTCCCTGCCTGGCTCTTCAAATAATCATAAAATTCTGATACATCAAATTTTTTAACGTTACGCATATTGATGACCTCCTCTTTTTCGATATAATCGGTGTTGAGTCGTGGATAGAGGTCGCAGCTGCCTTTCCATTCCTTTTTGAATCTGCTCGGCGGCACGCCCCATACCTTTGTGAATGCCCTTGTGAACACCTCGTGGGAGTTGTAGCCGTACTTCATCGCAATATCAAGCACGTTCATATCGCTCTTTAGTATATCACGCCCTGCAAGGGTGATACGGCGCTTTGCTATGTATTCTTTCAGCGTCAAATGGGTGCAGAACTTCCAGGTCTTCTGCAACGAGGAAAGCGAGCAGTAGCAGTTAGCCGCAATATCCTCCTGCGAAAACTCATAGCAGAGGTTATTCTCAATGTATTCAAGTGCTGTGATGAAGATAGTAAAGCTGTTTTCAAAGGTATTCATTGGGTTTCTCCTGATAAGGTAACGTTACTTTATGATACTATAATAACATATCTTTCAAATGATTTCTTGATTATTTGAGTAAAAAAGCCCGAGTTTTGACCTCGGGCTTAGTGTTTAGATAGATATTTTCGGCAGGTAAGAGGTTATGTCCTCTTTCATTCTTATTACCTCACGCCTTGCTGCCTTTGCAAAGTCGGTCTCGTCGCAGCCTTCCTTCTGATAAGCGCACATAACGCCTCTTGAAGAATTGACTATAGCGCCTAAGCCGTTCTCGTCAAAGGCCTTTGCAACGCCCTCGGCACCGCCGCCCTGTGCGCCGTAGCCGGGAACGAGGAAGAATGTGTGGGGAAGCCTTTTTCTGAGCGTTTCAAGCTGCTCGGGATATGTAGCGCCCACAACTGCACCTACTGCGCTGTAGCCGTATCTGCCCGACTGCTCGAGACCCCACTTTTCGCACATATCGCCCATTGTTTCATAGACGCTGTTCTGACCTATCATAAGGTCTTGCAGCTCGCCCGATGACTTGTTTGATGTCTTTACAAGCACGAAAATGCCCTTGTCATACTTCTCGCACTTGTCAAGCAGGGGAGTGATGCCGTCTGTGCCTAAGTAGCCGTTCACAGTCAGCGCATCAGCACCGAATGCCTCTATCTCCTCACCGCCTATGTCGGTAAGGCCTAAGTGGGCTGTTGCATAGGCCTCCATTGTAGCGCCTATGTCATTTCTCTTGCCGTCTGTGATGACGAACATTCCCTTTTCCTTTGCATACTTTATGGTCTTGTAAAGTGTTTTCACGCCCTCATAGCCGTACATTTCGTAGTAAGCGGCCTGGGGCTTTATTGCGGGGCAGATGTCGTGAATCTCATCAATTATCCCCTTGTTGAATTCAAGAATTGCCTTTGCAGCGCCCTTTAAGCTCTTGCCGTATTTTGCAAATTTCTTTGCCTTTATATACTGCGGCACGTAGTCGAGCTTGGGATCAAGCCCTACTACCGAGGGGTTCTGCGTGGAAACTATCTTTTCTATAAGCCTGTCAAATGACATATTTTAATACTCCTTTATAGTTCAAATACTACCTTGCCCTTTGATATCGTGTAGAGCACCTTGCCTTTGAGCTTTTCGCCCTTAAAGACTGAGTTCTTGCTCTTTGAGTGCAGCTCTTCGGGTATTACTTCCCACTCATAGTCGGGGTCGAATATCGTCAGGTCGCAGGGCTGCCCTGCGCATATGCTCAGGGGCGGTATGCTGATTATCTTCCTCGGGTTTTGCGACATCAGCCTTGCTATGTGCATAAGGTCGCACTTGCCCGTGTGGTAAAGCTTTGTAAGCGTCGCCGCAAGTGATGTTTCAAGCCCCACAACGCCGTTGGGTGCTTTCACAAAGTCTGCCTTTTCCTCTTTTGAGTGAGGGGCGTGGTCGGTGATTATGCAGTCAATAGTGCCGTCAAGCACAGCCTGCTCAACTGCCGCCCTGTCCTCCTCAGTTCGCAGCGGAGGTGACATTCTGTAGTCGGCGTCTTTGCTGTAAAGCTTATCCTCGGTAAAGGTGAAATAGTGCGGCGCTGTTTCGCAGGTTACGTTCACGCCGTCTTTCTTGGCGGCTCTTATGATGTTGACTGAGCCTTTCGTTGATACGTGGCATATGTGAACGTGTGCATCGCAGCTCATGGCAAGGGCTATCTCACGGGCTGTTATGTAATCCTCGCTTGCCCTGTCAAGCCCGCCTACGCCAAGGTCTTTTGATACCTTGCCCTTGTTGATTATGCCGCCACGGGTTATGTTCATATCCTCACAGTGAGAGAGAACAGCCAGGCCGTTTTCCTTGCTCAGTTCAAGGGCTTTTCTCATAAGCTCTGCATTCTCAACAGGCCTGCCGTCATCGGATATAGCATATACTCCCGCACGCTTCAAGCTGTCAAAATCACACAGCTCAAAGCTCTGCATACCCTTAGTTATGCAGGCTACGGGGTAAACGTCTATGCCCGTCTTAGATGCCTTGTCGTAGATGTATGATACAAGCTCCTCGTTGTCGATAGGGGGCTTTGTATTCGGCATACAGCAGACGGCTGTGAAGCCGCCCGCCTTTGCCGCATCTGTGCCTGTGAATATATCCTCTTTGTGGGTCTGCCCCGGGTCACGGAAATGAACGTGAATATCCATAAGCCCAGGGAAAGCCACGAGCCCTTTTGCGTCTATGACACGGGCATCATTATCATCGGCTGATGTGCCTACGGCGGTTATTATGCCGCCCTCGGCAGATATATCAGTTACCGAATCTGTACCCGTTACAGGGTCGATGACCCTGACATTTTTGATTATCAGTTTCATTTATGCTCCTTCAGAATAGAGGTACTATTACCATTCGATCTTCTTGGACTTGTAGATATCGATATCATCAGGTCTCTGTGTTACCGAGTATGATGTTTTTCCGATTATAAGTGTAGTTGTTGCATCGGGTATATCTTGTGACTGGTCGCTGTGCTTTTTCTTCATCTGGAACTTAAGGTCTGAATACTTGATAGTTGTGAAGAACTTAAGGTTGTATTCAAAATCAATGTCAGACTGTTCAAGATAATCGGGGAGGATGAGCAGCTTTATCTTCTTCTTGTCCTCATCTACCTTGAAGTAGCCCTTTGAGATGATGTCTTCATCATCATAATCGTCATACTTATCTTCCTCGTGATAATAGTGAGCAACGAATTCGCCCGACTGGTCAAAGTCAAATACTATGCCCTTGCCGTCTTCAAGCGGTGTGTACCAGGGGCCGTTGATGAACGCTCTTGAATCGCCCTCTCTTGAAGGCTGCTTGAATACATAGGTGCCGACAACAATGCCGCATACAACAGCTACGACAAAGATCAGACCAAGAATGGCTCCAATTACTTTTTTCATATGTGTTTACTCCCTTTCATTTATTTTTTTATTTCAAGGACAGCGCCACGGTTAGCCGAGGTGACAAGTGAAGCATATCTTGCAAGATAGCCGCTTGTTATCTTGGGCTCTCTGGGTGTCCAAGTCTTTCTCCTCTCGGCAAGCTCTTCGTCGCTTACCTTAAGCTCGATGCTGTGGGCGTTGATGTCGATAGCTATCATGTCGCCCTCATGAACAAGCGCTATGTTGCCGCCGAGTGCGGCTTCGGGGGATACGTGGCCGATAGATGCACCTCTTGTAGCACCGCTGAAACGTCCGTCTGTGATAAGTGCAACAGATGAGCCGAGACCCATGCCTGCGATAGCAGATGTGGGGTTGAGCATCTCTCTCATGCCGGGGCCGCCCTTGGGGCCTTCGTAGCGGATGACTACTACATCGCCGGCAACTATCTTGCCGCCTCTTATTGCTGCGATAGCATCTTCCTCGCTGTCGAATACTCTTGCGGGGCCTTCGTGCTTTAACATCTCGGGTGCTACTGCCGATCTCTTGACAACGCAGGTGTCGGGTGCAAGGTTGCCTCTGAGAACTGCGATACCGCCATTGGGCATGAACGGGTCGTCTATAGGTCTTATTACCTTGGGGTCACGGTTGACTGCGTTCTTGACATTCTCTGCAACAGTCTTGCCCGTTGCTGTGAGGCAGTCGCCGTTGATAAGGCCTGCATCGAGCAGTTCCTTAAGAACTGCATATACGCCGCCTGCTTCGTTTAAGTCCTCCATATATGTAGGACCTGCGGGGGCAAGGTGGCAGAGGTTGGGTGTTCTCTCGCTTATCTCGTTTACAAGCTCAAGGTCAAGGTCTATGCCGCATTCGTGAGCGATAGCGGGCAGGTGGAGCATCGAGTTTGTCGAGCAGCCGAGTGCCATATCAGCAGCGATAGCGTTCTTGAAAGCTTCCTCTGTCATTATGTCACGGGGTCTTATGTTCTTCTTTAAAAGTTCCATAACAGCCATGCCTGCGTGCTTCGCAAGCTTAAGTCTCTCAGAGTAAACTGCGGGGATAGTGCCGTTGCCACGAAGACCCATGCCGAGAACTTCTGTTAAGCAGTTCATGGAGTTTGCGGTATACATACCCGAGCAGGAACCGCAGGTGGGGCAGGCCTTGTTTTCAAACTCATCAACATCGTCAAGTGTGAACTTGCCTGCGTTGTAAGAGCCTACAGCCTCAAACATTGAGGAGAGCGATGTCTTGTGACCCTTTACGTGGCCTGCGAGCATGGGGCCGCCCGATACGAAAACGGTGGGCACGTTAACTCTTGCAGCAGCCATTAAAAGGCCGGGCACGTTCTTGTCGCAGTTGGGTATCATAACAAGAGCATCAAAGTGATGAGCCAGCGCCATGCACTCGGTAGAGTCAGCGATAAGGTCACGGGTAACGAGCGAATACTTCATGCCCTGATGACCCATAGCGATACCGTCGCATACAGCTATTGCAGGGAACACGATAGGCGTGCCGCCTGCCATTGCAACGCCGAGCTTTACAGCTTCGGTTATCTTGTCAATGTTCATATGCCCGGGAACTATCTCATTGTAGGAGGAAACTATGCCGACGATAGGCCTTTCCATTTCTTCCTTTGTCATGCCCAGCGCATTGAACAGCGATCTCTGGGGAGCCTTGTCTACTCCCTCACAGAAAAAATTCTTTTCCATTTCAATATACCTTCTTTTATTAAAATTTATTTAGTGACTGAGACCTAAGAATGCAGCGCCGATTATGCCTGCATCGTTGCCGAGCTTGGCGATTACTATCTCGCTGTTCTTCTTTGAATTTCTTGTGTAAACTTCCTTTGCCACAAGTTCCTTTAAGGGGAGGAGCAGCGGGTCGCCCTCGTTGCATACGCCGCCGCCTATGCAGAGAATGTCGGGCTGGAAGATGTTGATAGTGTTGGTTATACCCAGCGCTAAGTACTTGATGTACTTGTCAACTACTTCCTTGCCTGCCTTGTCGCCCTCACGCATAGCGTTGAAAGCAGTTCTTGCAGAGACCTTGCCCATTTCTTCGCTCATCTTGTTCATAATAGATGTGGGGTCAGCTTCCATTGCTTCCTTTGTCATTCTTATAAGGCCTGTTGCCGAGGAGAACACCTCAAAGCAGCCTTTTCTGCCGCAGGTGCACTGAGGGCCGTTGGGGTCAACGACTGTGTGGCCTATCTCTGCGCCTGCAAAGTTGAAGCCCGAGTATATTTTGCCGTCGATGATTATGCCGCCGCCGACACCTGTGCCGAGGGTTATGCATACTGCGTTGTTTGCACCCTTTGCAGCACCTGCCACAAATTCGCCGTATGCTGCCGCATTTGCGTCGTTCTCAACAAAGCAGGGCTTGTCGATGAATGTCTTCATAAGCTCAACAACGTGGAAATCCTTGAAGCCTAAGTTGTTTGAGTATTCGATTATGCCGTCTGCCGAGTTTGCAGTACCCGGTGTGCCTATGCCTACCGACTCTATCTGGTCAAGTGTAAGGCCCGCCTCCTTGACTGCCTGCTTTGCTACCTCTGCCATATCCTTGCAGATATCCTCCGCGGGGCGGGGAAGGTTTGTTTTGCAGGTCGCCTTTGCGATTATCTTGAAGTCCTCATCAACGACACCCGCCTTGATATTGGTGCCGCCTAAGTCAATGCCTATGTAGTATTTCATTTACTGTTCCTCCGGTTTTTCTTTGATGTATCTTATTATCTCGGTTATGACCTGCCCTGCCATAAGGCCTGACATTCCCGAGAATGTTCTCTTAAGGTATTTGCTGTCAACGATAAGTGCGCTGACCATATAGAATATCATTTCGGTCACGGGTATGAAAATAGACAAAAGCCTGTGGTTTTTCATATTTCTTCCCCCTTAAACTGTGGTAAGGATAGCCTTGCACTTTCCGTTTATAGTATACTCTCCGTGTGAAGCGGTAATAAACACGCTCTCGCCCTTTTTAAAAGGTATGCCCTCAACATCGCCCTCGCCCTCCAAGAAGAGCAGGCTGTTGAAGCTCTTGTCGTCTGCTGTGAGCGTTGCCTTGTTCTCGATGTCAAGTACGCTTGTTGTGAAGTATTCGCACTTTGATAGAAGCTTGCTCGTATAGCCCTCAAGATGTTTTGTCTCCTGCTCGGGGTAAGGCTCTGCGGGTGCGAGCTTTGTTACGTCCTTGGCCTTTTCAACGTGAAGCTCTCTGGGCTTGCCGTCCTTGCCTACTCTGCCGTAATCGTATATGCGGTAGGTGGTGTTTGAGTTCTGCTGTATCTCGGCTATGAGTATTCCCTTGCCGATAGCGTGCAGAGTACCTGCCTTGATAAAGAACACATCGCCCTTGTGAACGGGAACGCTCTGTGTTACCTCCAAAAGCGTGTTGTCTGCAATCCGTGAAGCGAACTCGTCTTTTGATATCTCACTCTTGAAGCCGTAGAGAAGCTCAGCGCCCTCGTCGCAGTCAACTATGTACCACATCTCGGTCTTGCCGTATTCGCCCTCGACACGCTGAGCATACTCGTTGTCGGGGTGAACCTGCACCGAAAGATTGTCCTTGGCGTCAATAAGCTTTATAAGGATAGGGAAGTTCTCAAACCTCTCGCAGTCACTACCCAGCACGCCCTTGCCGTGCTTTTCGATGTACTGCGTAAGGGTCAGCCCCTTGTCCTCACCGTCAGCCACTACCGACTGCCCGTCCTTGTGGCAGGAAAGCTCCCAGCTCTCCGCTATCTTTTCAAAGTCACACTCCTTGCCGAAATCATCTCTTAAGCGTGTTCCGCCCCAGAGATAATCCTTAAAGGCAGGTGAAAGTCTGAATATCGCCATTTTTCTGTTACCTCCATTCAGGCATATTGCCTGATTATAATTATTCAATTTATTATACCATATTTTATATATTAATGTCAATTACAATTTGGTATAAATTTATAAAAAAATACCCCTTTGATTTGAACAAAGGGGTATGGTGCCATATTTTTAAACTTCTGTCTGGAAGAAATGTATGCCTTTTGCAAGTTTTATCAGCTCATCAAGGGTCACGTCCTTGTTTATAGAGCTTACTTCTATCCTGAGTCCTTGGCTGTTTACGGCATTGACGGTGTATTCAAAGTATATGCTTTCGGCAAAATGCTCTGTTACTACGCCTTCTTCCATTTTGACGATATCACGGCCGTCTTCGCCGACCTTGGCCGAGATCTCGTGATAAAGGGCAACGATGTCATCATATTTCTGCATAACATCTACCTTTACCGAGAATGTCTTTTCGCCCTCGCCCGCAACGCCGAAGCTGAAGCCCTGTATATTTGCCGCACCGCCCAAGTCGGTGTAGCCCTCGGGAAGCTGAGGTGTCAGGTGGGTCTTGTCGGCGCCGTATTTCTCTTCGTAGAATGCGCCCCATACCGACCTTGCTATGTCCTCTGTGTGTGCGAAGTTGTCATAATCATCTCCGCCGCCCTGCTTGTCAAGCTCAAAGGGGTCGACCTTGGTGTCGGTGTAGGCATAGCCGCCCTCTTGCTGCGAGCTGTCCTCCTGCTTGCTGTCGGCAGCAGACGAGCTGTCAGCCGCCTGTGATGAAGATGTGCTCTCCTTGCTGGTTGTGTCAGCCTTTGAGCTGCTGCTGTTATCATCACCGCAGCTGCACAGAAGAAGTGTCGATATTATAAGTGCATATGTTATAAGCTTTTTCATGGTGTTTTCTCCTTTTCTTTTTCTACAGCAAGTATTATAGCATAGACTTTTAACATTGTCAATATTTAATAATATCTTATATTGTCGAAGGGAATAAAAAAGGCGGCATTTCTGCCGCCGATAAGTCTTATGATGAAAGCTGCAATACATTGATAAGCAGCACCCAGCTCATGCCGTAGTAGGTAACTACCGCCACAAGGTCATTGATAGTTGTTATCAACGGTCCCGATGCAACTGCGGGGTCAACCTTTATCTTCTTGAAGAAAAGCGGTATCAAGGTGCCCGATGCGCTTGATATTATCATCGCAAGCAAAAGCGATACTCCGATGCAGCCCGAAACTGCATAAGAAAACCCGAAAGCCTTGCCCTTGAAAAGCATAATGTATAGCCCTATCAGCACAAAGGATATGCCGCCCAGGATAAAGCCGTCAAACATACCTATCTTCATTTCCTTGCCCACAAGGTGAAGCTTCTGCTTGAAAGTAAGGCTCTCGTCTGTCAGCACCCTTATCGTCACCGCAAGCGACTGTGTGCCCACGTTACCTGCCATGTCAAGTATCAGCGACTGGAACGCCATAATAAGCGTCAGCTGTGCCACTACCTTTTCAAAGACGCCCACAACGCTCGAAACGGCAATGCCAAGCCCTAACAGCACCAGCAGCCAGGGCAGACGCTTTTTCATGCTCTCTCTGAGCGGCTCGTGCAAGTCTTCCTCCGCAGTAAGACCTGCAAGACGGGCGTAGTCTTCGCCCATTTCGTCGTCAACAACTTCGATTATGCTCTGCGCCGTGATAACGCCCAAAAGCTTGTTCTGATTGTCAAGCACGGGGATAGAGCTTTCCGAGTAGTCTTTCAGCCGTTCGATACAGTCATCTATCTCTTCTGTAGCATACACATAGGGGAATGATGTAACTATCAGCTCGGAGAGATCATCGCCGCTTCGTGCGGTGATAAGGTCTTTAAGGTCTATCGCCCCGTAGTATTCCTCGTTCTCATCAACTACAAAAAGTGTCGATATGTTGTCATTGTCTTTAGCCTGCGTTATAAGTTCGGTCATTGCCTGCTTTATCGTCAGCGTGTCGTTTATGATAATGCAGTTTGTGGTCATCTTGCTGCCTATCTCGTCATCATCAAATGATGCTATGAGCTTGATCTCCTTTTGTATCTCGGGGTTTATAAGCTCAATTATCAGCCCACGCTTTTCCTTTTCCACCTCACGCAGAATGTTCACCGCCGTGTCGGTGTCAAGCTCGCTGACAAGCTCTGCGGCTTTTTTGATGTCCATATCCACAAGATAGCCGCCTGCATTGTCCTCGTCGATATATTCAAATATCTCGGCAAGCATCTGTGCGGGGCATATGCGGCAGAACTTTTTCCTCGCCGCCGAATCAAGCGCTTCAAAGGCCTGCGCTATGTCATTCTCGTGATAATCCTCAATAGCCGAGAGAATGGCCTTTGGCGAGCGGTCGCTCGTTATTATGTTTGTTATCTCCGATATGTAATCGGGTCTTGTGTTTTCGGCCATGACGGTCTTTTCTGTGTTTTCCATAAATTTCCCTCCGCTTAAATATTTGCAAAGGGTCATAAAAAGCAAAAGCCTGCAAGACTTACAGGGTCTTACAGGCGTGTATCATCTCACAGCAAACAAAGCGGTGAGCCGTAAATGCCCCGCTTTACGTGATATAAAACAATACACGTTCGCCCGTCTGACCCATAACTGTCACCGGTTGACACTACGCTCACCTCCGTCTTTTCCAAAAATTGCATATATATTATATCACTTAACAATCTGATTGTCAATATTTTTCAGGTGCATTTCTTGACTAAAAAACCTAAAAGTGTTATAATCAATTTGGTGATATGATGAATATAACGATAAGAGAACTCAAAGCTGATGAAACAGCCGTTCTTGACGATTTTCTGTATGAGGCTATATTTATCCCCGAGGGCGTCACACCTCCGCCGAGGGATATAATAAAGCGCCCCGAGCTTCAGGTGTATGTTGAGGACTTTGGCAAAAGAGCAGGTGACACCGCCCTTGCTGCCGAGGCTGACGGGCAGATAGTCGGCGCTGTTTGGGTGCGCATAATGAACGACTACGGGCATATAGATGATGACACACCCTCGTTTGCTGTTTCTTTATATAAGGAATACCGAAGTATGGGCATAGGCACACAGCTTATGCTTAAGATGCTCGACACTTTAAGAAAAGCAGGCTTTTCACAGGCTTCACTTGCCGTGCAGAAAGCAAACTACGCTGTTAATATGTATAAAAAGGTCGGCTTTGAGATAATTGATGAAAACGAAGAAGAATATATAATGCTTTGCAAACTATAAAAAAGGAATGATTTTATGAAGATAATGGCAGTAGATTACGGTGATGCGAGAACAGGCCTTGCGGTGTGCGACAGAACGGAGTTTCTGGCTTCCCCAATAGGCACTATAGAAGAGCGAAATATGCAGATGCTCGCTATGAAAGTAGCGCATATGGCTTCGCAGTATGAGGTGGGGGAGATAGTTGTAGGCCTGCCCCTTAATATGAACGGCTCATTCGGGCCGAGGGCTGAGAAGTGCAAGCAGTTTGCAGACCTTTTAAACGAGATAGCGCCCTGCCCCGTGAATATGTGGGACGAGCGCTCGACAACAGTTTCAGCCCACAACATACTCAACGAAACAAACGTAAGGGGCAAAAAGCGCAAGGCGGTGGTAGATACCGTTGCCGCTACGATAATACTGGAGGGCTACCTTGAATACAGAAAAAACAAAAAAGCCTCTGAGCAAAAGGCATAAGATAGCGCTTGCGGTTATCCTGCTGTGTTTTCTGCTTCTCGGGGCAGAGCTTGTGCGCTCGAATACTTTGATTGATGTCGAGAACTTTGAATACAAAAGCGCCTCGATCCCCGAAAGCTTTGACGGCGTGAAGATAGTTCTGCTGACAGATTACCACAATCACGGCGGAAGCTATGAGGACAGGCTTATAGAAACGGTTAAGGAGCAGTCGCCCGATTATATATTTCTCGGCGGCGATATGGCCGACAGAAAGCGCACCGACCTGCCCTGTGCCGAGCGTTTTATGAGAAAGTGCGCAGAGATAGCACCCTGCTATTTTGTCTACGGCAACCACGAGCTTGCTCTGCAAAACGAGCCGGGGCTATTTGAGAAGTTCTGTGACTGTGCCGATGCGGCAGGCGTCAATGTGCTGAACAACACAATAATCGAGCTTGAAAGGGACGGCGACAGTATATACCTCGGCGGAACTACGACAACTACGGGCATACTTTCCCTTGAAGAGCAGTTAGCTGCCCTTGATGATACAAAGCAGCTTTTGTGGCTTCACCATTACCCTGAGGATTTTGAGCAGTATGCCGCAACCCTCTCCGAGCGTGGATTTGATGATATGGTGATGTTCTGCGGCCACGCCCACGGCGGGCTTATCGAGATACCCTTTACCAAGATAGGGGCTTTTGCGCCGGGACAGGGCTTTTTGCCGAAGTACACCTCGGGCGAGTATCACAGCGGCGGCTGCGAGATGCTGCTTAGCCGTGGCTGCGGCAACAGCGGCTATACGCTAAGGCTTTTTGATGAGTTCCATGTGGTGGTATGCACGCTAAGGGTGGGCTGAGGTTTTAAAAATGAGGTGACTGAAATGAGTATTTATACTATTAAAGATGCGAACTTTGAAATGCGCTATCTGCGCTTTGGCAAAGAGGGCGGTCAGCCTATAGCCGTGATACCCGGTGCGGCGATAAAAAGCGTTATGGGCGCAGAGGAGGCGATAAAAGCGCAGTATGCCGCTTTCATGCAGGATTATGATGTGTTCGTCTTTGACCGCATAAGCCATATGCCCAAGGGCTACACTATATATAATATGGCAGCCGACACCGAAAAAGCATTTGATATTCTCGGAATAAAAAACGCCGACATCTTCGGCGTATCGCAGGGCGGTATGATAGCGCAGCTTATTGCTGCAGACCGTAATGACCTTGTGCGCAAACTGATAGTATGTTCAAGTGCGGCGTTTATCACCGAAAGTGCGGGCAAGATAATGGCTGACTGGAAAGCTTTTTCCGCCGCTAAGGATATAAAAGCCCTTATGCAGTCATTTGCCGGGAATGTCTATTCGGCGGCTTATTATGAAAAATACCGTCAGGCCTTTGATGCATACGCCGCTTCTATAGACGATGCAGACCTTGCGGCCTTTGAGATAACTGCCGACAGCTTTGAGGGCTTTGATGTACGAGGAAAGCTTGATGCCGTTAAAGCTCCTGTGCTTGTGCTCTGCGGTGATGAGGATAAGATATTCCTGCCCGACTGCTCAAAGGATATAGCATTTCTCACAAGCGGTGAGGTTTATATCTACAGCGGCGAAGCCCATGCGGTGTATGATGAGAACGCCAATGTGCTGATACGCATAAAGGAATTTTTGGATAGGAAATAATAAATGCCCGAGGGTATGAGCGGAACTAATATAGAAGTTTTCAGCCATAGTATTTCTGATTTACAGTCAGAAGTACTATGGCGTTTTTATTGACAATGCAGCAATGTTATGCTATAATTGTTACGAACATAAATCGGAATT
>CADAGC010000066.1 GCA_902787365.1 uncultured Ruminococcus sp.
TGGCGTAAGACAAGGTGGATTTGGGCGATATGACGGAAAATTTTCAAGCATATGGCATACAAAGGCGTAAGCCGTTGGTTGTGCGGTGTTGCCTTAAGGAAATGTTTACAGCAAGTCCGACGCTGTTAGGCGGGGGCTTTCCGGTTTTAGCTCCGCTGAAACCAGCGCCCCCCGCACCCCTTCGGCTATGCGCCATCACGGACTAATACTTTCCAAACAACTCCCGATTTGATAATCCAAGTGATGTGTGATTAAACATCAACAATAAAAGTTGCATAAAACGTTATCTTTTTGCACAAAAGAAGCTGTAAAAAACTGTATATATGTGCAAATAAGTAACAATATTAAAATTTTAATACAAATTTATATTATTGTATGGTTAAAATCGTGATACGTTTGTCAGATTTTTGGTATACGAATGTGATAATTAGGTGTATAATGTAAACGTTAACAACGGCTTCTCCGCTAATGTGAGCGGAAATAAAATGATAATTGGAGGAAAAAACAATGAAAATGAGGAAGATTTTTGCCGGAATGGCAGCAGCAGCAATCTCTATGACAATGGTAATGAGCGCATCCGCAGCTACTTATCTCTTCGATAAGGTACAGCCTGACATGGAAGTTGCTGAAGGTGAAAAGGGCTTTTATGATATAGGCGCTATGCCTTTCTTCATGAGCCAGAAGTGGAACTGGAACCAGGGCGACTGGGTAAGCATCACAGAAGATGGTATCATCGACATCTCTTATGAGATAGATGAGGCTAAGGCTGACACAACTCTCTCCGGTAAGGGCACACTCGGCGATATGGGTATCATGATAATGAACCTTCCTGATGACGGCTATCCTTACAACGTAGAGGTTCTCGAGGCTAACTACACAACAGAAGACGGCGAAGTTATAGAGTTTGAAAGACTCAAGCAGATGAACGTTCTCGTTCCTGACTCTGAGACAGGCAGCCGTATCCACATTCGTCCTCAGTCCGAGCTTGACGATGACGGCAATCCTAAGGCTGGTAAGATAGCTCGTCCCGAGGTTGCAGGCTGGGAAGAAGAGGGCGGCTTCAAGGCTGGTACTCTCCACATCAAGCTTAACCTTGACGTTAAGGAAATAAGCGGCGAAGAGGACACAGGTGACGACGCTATCGTTGATTCCGGTGATGCTGGTGACGCAGGCGATGCAGGCGACACAGATGCAACTGATACAGATGCAGATGCTGATGCTGATGCAGACGCTGATGCAGACGCAGATACAGATGCTGATACAGGCGACACAGCCGCAGCAACTGATGCAGGCACAACAACTACAACAACTACAACAGGCAACGGCGCTGCACAGAGCAACACAGCTACAGGTGCTGCTTCCAACGCTATACTCGCAGGCATGGCTCTCGCAGCTGCAGGCGTGATCGCAAGCAAGAAGAGAAAGTAATCACTGACGGAGGACTATAAATGAAAGCATTTAAGAGAATAATTGCGGGTGCGGTAGCTATAACCTCTGCTATGAGCATAGCAGCCTGCGGCAATTCAAGCTCAAGTGATTCTTCCTCGATGCCCGAGAAGGAGCTTAAGGAAGATCAGCAGGCAGTTGTTCAGCGTCTTGCTGACAGCATTACCGAGCCCAGAAAGCTTGACAACACTACTATCAAATGGTTCTCTCACTGGGATATCAACCCGACAGAGAGCGCTGATAAGGACATAGGCGTTGACCTTGCCCTTTTCAAGACAAAGTATGACGGTAAGATCGATTGGGTTCAGACCATTTGGGAGAACTACTTCGATGATCTTGCTAAGCTCGTTATGTCGAATGACTCGCCTGACTTCATCGGCGCAGACGACATGAACGTATTCCCCAAGTGCGCTATCAAGGAAATGATAGAGCCTATGGACGACTACATCGACTACTCAACACCCCTCTGGTCTGATATGAAGACCGCTGCTGACAAGTTCATCTTCGACGGCAAGCACTATGTGGGCGTTGTAAGAGTTGACCCCAGCTACATCTGGGTATACAACAAGAAGGTAATAAACGACATCGGTATGGACGACCCTGCTGAGCTCTGGAAAGAGGGCAAGTGGAACTGGGATACAATGTCTGAGATGTGCATAGAGTTCACCAATGCTGAGGAAGACAAGTATGCTCTTGACGGCTGGTACTATGAGAACGCACTTCTCGAATCCACAGGTATGCCGCTTATCGACATGAAGGACGGCGAGATCGTAAATAACCTCAAGGCTCCCGAGCTTGCAAAGGCTGAGGATATGATGTATGAACTTCAGAAGAATCAGGTGGTTTACCCGAAGGATCAGCACGACTGGAAGGTAAGAGGCGACGTATTCGGTACAGGTCTTGCATCAGGTCTGACACTCTTCTATCCTATCGGCTTCTGGGGCATTGAGAACGCTCCTTCGTCAACTGAGCCTTACGGCAACATAGCTGACGGCGAGGTTATGTTCGTTCCCGTTCCCTGCGCTAAGGATACTGACAAGCAGTATATACCTTCAAGAATCCACGCATTCTGCTTCGCTAAGGGCTGTAAGAACCCCGAAGGCGTTGCTGCATGGCTCGACTGCACAAGATATGCAGAGATAGACGAGGCAGCTCACCAGATCTCACTTGATCAGCTCGCTGAGGACTATGGCTGGACACCGGAAATGCTCGACATGAGAGACGAGATATACAAGATGGCTGCTGAAGCTCCTGTATTCGAGTTTGCTCAAGGTATCTCCACAGATGTATCCAACCTCACAGACAACATCATCAAGGGCACAATGAACCCCGCAGCTACCAACACTTGGACAGAGCTCGTTGAGGAAAACCAGAACGCTCTTGAATACTACATCAAGAAGGAACAGGACTCTATCAAGAAGTAATGAGTTCACTAATTTAATTCAAGCTTTTAAGAGACTTCATAAAGCTTCCTTCAATTAGCCGTTCACGGCAAAGCATGGTACCGCACAGTTTATCCGCAAGGGTAGGCTGTGCGGTATCTCTTTTTGGGGTAATGAAAAAATCTTCAAAAAAGTTGTAAGATATGCTCACAAAATCTGTCTATAATAATAGAAAGCAAAAGGGGGTGCGGAAAATGGAGGACGAGCGGATAATTGAGCTTTATTTTGCAAGAGATGAAAAGGCCATAGACGAAACGGCGGCAAAGTACGGCGGGCTGTGTATGCATATAGCGCAGAATATCCTCGGCGTGCGTGAGGACGCAGCGGAATGTGTCAACGACACCTATCTTAAGACGTGGAACTCCATTCCGCCCCACAGACCGAGGGTGCTTGCGGCGTTTTTGGGGCGCATAGTGCGAAATCTCTCATTAAACCGCCAAGAAAAAAACACCGCCCTCAAAAGAGGCGGTGCGCAGGGTGCGTCGGTGCTTGACGAGCTTGCCGAGATAGTCTCGGGCAGCGAGAGCGTTGAGAGTGAACTTTCGGCTAAGGAGCTGATAAGCGACATAAACGCCTTTCTTGCGGCTTTGTCGAAAGAACATCGGTATATCTTCATACGCCGCTACTGGTACTGCGACAGCATATCGGCTATCGCAAAGGCCGCAGGCAAGAGCGAAAACGCCGTGTCGGTGAGCCTTAACAGGCTAAGGGGCAGGCTAAAGGAATACCTTTTGGCGAGGGGGCATGACTTATGAAAAAGGAAAAGCTTTTTGAATATCTCGGTGAGATAGATGATGATATGGTCACATCCGCCGAGGGGGGTCCCGACAAAGGCTCACGCCGCAGGGTGTATGCAGTCGCTGCTGCGGCCTGCGTGGTGTTGATAGCGGGGGCGGTGATTATGATATACAACAAGTCAAATGAGCGTGTTACCATAGACTATATGGACAGCACATCGCAGAGCAGCACCGATTCATCACAGGCTGACATAGCCATAGAGGTGGGCGAGGCGCAGATATACTATATTAAAGACGGCAAGCTGCTCTCTGCCACGGAAGAGCTGCCATTTGACCCGCAGGAGGTATTCGCTGCGTGGAAGAGATATAACAGCATAGGCGACGAGGTGAAGCTGATAGGCGTGCATATATCCGACAACGGCACCGACACCGAAAGCGGCGGCGTTGCTGCACACACCGCAGGCGACAAGACGGTGATGACGGTAACAGTCAGCAGCGAGCTTAAGAGTTACCTTGAAAAAGAGGGCGGCGAGCTGCTCGAACAGTCGCTGCAAAAGACCATGACGGGCTATGGTGATAAGAACTTTACACCCGATGAGTACAGGCTTGAGTATGATTGACAAAAATAAGCACCTATGGTATAATAACAACAGGTGTCCGTGGCGTCCTTAGGGACGCCACCGAGTTTTGTTTCGCCGTTCAAGGAACGGCGAACTCCCCCAAAAGGAGAGAAAATATGCTTACATCAAAAAACGACCTTTCTGCGCTTTTTGCAGAGGGGAATATGGATATCACCGACTCGCAGTATGAGAGCTTTGCGACTTATGCAAAGCTGCTTGTCGAGTGGAACGAAAAAATCAACCTCACAGCCATAACAGACCCCGAGGGGATAGCGCTGAAGCATTTCTACGACAGCGTTTACCCGTTTACGCTGTTTGAGCTGCCAAAGGGTGTGTCGCTTATCGACGTGGGCACGGGGGCGGGATTCCCGTCCTGCCCTTTGAAAATAATGCGTGACGACATCAGGCTCACCCTGCTTGACAGCCTGAATAAGCGCATAAAGTTCCTTGAAACGCTCTCGGAGGAGTGCGCACTTGACGCTGTGTGCATTCATTCCCGTGCTGAGGACGGCGGCAAGAGGGCTGACCTGCGTGAGAGTTTCGATATGGCCTGCGCAAGAGCAGTAGCCCCCATGTATATCCTCTCGGAATACTGCCTGCCGTTCGTCAGGATAGGTGGGGCGTTTGCGGCACTTAAGGGCTCAAACGGCGCAGAGGAGCTTGATGAGGCAAAGCCTGCCATAAAGCGCCTTGGCGGCGAGGTGGAAAAGGTGGAAGAATACACCCTGCCAAACGGCGACGGAAGAACGCTGATACTTGTGAGAAAGACCGCCCCGACCCCTGCAAAATACCCAAGACCCAAGGCAAAGATAACCAAGTAAAGGAGGGCGCAAGGTGACATTTGAGCAAGCGGTAAAAGAGATACCCCTCGGGCGCTACCGCCATTTCAAGGGTAATGAATACGAGGTCATAGCCATAGCCAAGCATTCGGAAACGCTGGAGCCTATGGTGATATATAAAGCCCTTTACGGCGAGGGCGGCGTGTGGGCAAGGCCTGCGCATATGTGGAACGAGCCTGCTTCCGACAACAGCGGCAGGAAGAGATTTGAGAAAATATAGCGAGATGACCCCCTTTTCGGAAGAATATGACCGAAAGGGGGTGTGTTATTATATGTCAAAAATATACAATTAATGTCAAATGTTTAAGTGAAATTATCTAATAAAACGTTTTTTATTTAAAAAAATGTAATTATGGTGGTATAAAAGTATTTACAAATCGTTCAAATTGTGGTATAATTACATAAAAGTATACTATAGCAATTTATGAAAGGGGAGATATGATGTGAGTATCAACAAGGAACTGGCTCAGCGAGAGTTTATCCAAAGGGAATACGGCAAGCTTCATTCTCCTTATGAAAAGGAGCTTGAATTCTACGGCGCAGTTGCAGCGGGCGATATTGAGCGTGTCAAGGCGCTCTACACCCCACTTGCGGTAGAGGGCTACGGCAAGCTCAGCGAGGACAAGATAAGAAACCTCAAATATCACCTGATAATAACCATAGCCCTGATAGCACGTTTTTGCATTGAGGCGGGTATGCCCACCGAGACTTCATACACCATAAGCGACATCTACATCAACCGCCTTGACGTTGCCGAAACGGAGGAGGAGCTTGGGGCGATACACCGTGAGGTATTCCTCGAATACGCCAAGCGTATGCAGACCGTCACTTCGGGCGAGGCTTATTCAAAGCACATACTCATGTGCCTTGATATGATATACGACAACATTTACAGCGGCATAAGGGTGTCCGAGCTGGCAGACAGGCTTGGGCTTTCGGCGCAGTATCTCTCGAAGCTTTTCAGGCAGGAGGTCGGGGTGACTATCTCCGAATTCATCATGTCACGCAGGATACAGGCGGCGGAGAATATGCTCAAATACAGCGATTACTCGTCTATCGACATAGGCAATTATCTCAATTTCAGCTCGCACAGCCATTTTATTTCCGCATTCCGCAAGCATACGGGCTTCACCCCGAAGCAGTACAGGGAGGAGTATTTCAGAGTAAACTGGAAGAATATGCACGAAACGCCATGAGGGCGGCAAAACACACAAAAACAGAGGTATCACCACATTCGGTGATACCTCTTAATTATTTGTGCTGTAAGGCTTATGCAGCCTCTTTATCTTCCTTGTCCTCGTCCTTGGTCTCTTCTGTATTTGTATCGTCAGCCTTTTCGTCGCTGTCTGCTGCTTTCTTTGCAGGCTTTACAACGTAGGTGTGGTAGAGATACTCGGTGTCGAGCACGGCTTCTGCCTGTGTCAGAGCCTTGGCTGTAACTGCTATGTAGGTCTTGCCGTCATATTCAAGGTAGGAAGCGAGCAGTGTGCCTGCTTCATCGGTGTAGCCTGTCTTGCCGCCGCCTATCGCAAAGTCGGGATCCTGACCCCACTCGTAGATGTTCTTGAATACAAAGCTGTATATCTCCATGCCTTCGGGGTGCTGCTTTGTCTTGCCTGTTGTGTACTTCTCTGTCGAGATTATCTTCTTGCAGGTCTTGTTTTCAAGAACTGCTTTCATTATTGCAGCCATATCAAGGCATGAGGAGATGTGGTTCTTATCATGCAGGCCGCTTGCGTTCATAAAGTGTGTCGATTCAAGGCCAAGCTCCTCGGCTCTTCTGTTCATAAGTGTTGCAAAGTCCTTTTCAGAGCCTGAAACTGTAATTGCAAGGCCTGATGTAGCGTCAGCGCCGCTGCAAAGGATAGCGCCGTAGAGCATATCCTTTATCTGTACCTTTTCACCCGGCTCAAAGCCTACTCGTGAAGCGTCTGCTTCTATCAGCGGGTCTATCACCTTATCGGTGAACTTGAATGTTGACTTGATATCGTCTATATTCTCCGCAGCCACAAGCAGAGTCATAAGCTTTGTGAGTGAAGCGGGGTACATCTTCTTGTCATAGCCTGTGCCTGCGATTATCTCGTTAGTGTCGGCATCTACGAGCACGCAGTATTTGCTGGCTATCTTCTTTGCGTTAACTTCCTTGTAGTTCTCGCTCAGAGTGGGCAGCAGGCTCTCGGGCTCGGGCTCCTCAATAGGCTCGGTGGGTGTTTCATCGGGCGCTGACGAGCTGTCGTCTGCGGGCTTGGAGGTATCGTCTGTAGTTATCTTTACGGCCTCCATGCTGGTGCTCTTGCCGATGCTGCCGTTATCTACCACTACCAGCACCGCCGTACCTACCGCAAGGATAAGTATGACGAGCATGAGCGCTATAACGCCCGCACCGCCTTTTTCGTTCTTAGTGATCTTTCGCATAGTCATTCATTCTCCTTTATTTTACCAAGCTCTACCGCCTGTCTGTATTCGGATATGGTGTTGTAGCAATATTGCAGTATATCACGCCTTGTGATGATGCCGCTGAGCACGTTTCTGTCATCTATTACGGGCACGAAGTTCTGCTCCATTGAAAGAAGTATCAGTTCATCGAGCCCCGAGGTTATGTAGACGGGTCTGTTTTTTCCTTTTATTTCTATATCTGTTATCGGTATACGTTCAAGATCCTTGAGATCGAGTATATCGTGTGACAGCATGAATCTGAGTATATCGCCCTCGTTTACGGTAGTGACATATTCACCCTTTCTGTTTATAACGGGAATAGCCGTGAAGCCGTGGTTTTTCAGGCGTTCGAGCACCTGCCTTACCGAGCTGTCGGTATAGGCATAGTCAAGCAGCGCCTTTGGCTTGAGGAGTGAGAGCATATTCATTTTGCCTTACCTCCGTTACTGTCGGCGTATCTGTAGATAAGCCCGAGAAAATCGTTATACGTTATCTTCTTGAAGCTATCTATAGTCATGCCGTTTGAAACGAGTTTCTGTTCATCAATGCCGAACTTTTCGCACTGATCCATACAATAGGTCTGCCTGTCGGCCGAAGAAAAGGCCGAAAAATCGATAAGCGTTGTGGTGAAAGTGGGGTTGAGCACATTCTCATCGCCTATGCTTGAGGAAAGCTCTGTGACTGTTCGCTCTTCCACATAGTCGTCCTCGCCCTCTACCGAATAAGTCGAGGTATAGCGCTTTAGCGAGCCGTTTTTCTCATCAAAGTAGAAATCATACACGGTGATATAGGTATCGCCCATATATGTGTATTCCTCGGCCACCTCGCCGTCCTTTGCTGCAATATGCGTAGAGGACTGGGGAAGGTTTGCCTTGACAACACTCTCTATAACGTCGGGCAGCATTATGCCCTCATCGGTATAGGAATACGTCAGATAGTCAAACTCATACACCTTGCTGCCGTCAGAGAGAAAGCCACGCTTGCCTGCGCTCGTCTGCTGCGACTGGTAGAGCTTGCTGCCGCTCTTATAGCGCTCTATCTGCACGGGCTTTTCTATGTTCGGTGCAGATAGAGAGCATTTGTAGGTGTATTTATTGCCGCTGAGTATCTCATATGCGGCGTTAAGGTGCTCGCCTATATGGTTTTCACTCTGCACGGCTGCATCGCCGCCGCTGTTATCAGTCACCGACTCATCAGGCTCAACGGGCGGCTTGACTGTCGAGCGGGGCGTTTCTGTAGACGAGCTGCCGCCGCTGCTCTTATCACATGAAGCCATTGACAGCGCTAAAACGGCCGCCGCAAGGATAAGCGGTATTTTCTTTATATTAAACATAATAGTTGTCATTTCTCCATTTCACAGGCGGTATTCGCCTATGCATTAAAGGTATCATTCATAATTATACAATATTTTGTACGCTTTGTCAAGTAGGCACAGGGAAAAGCAAGAAGATTTTTTTAAAAGCGAAATTTTCGTACTGATATTTTGCTTCTTACCTATATCAGAACAGTCCTGTGATATTGCCCTCGTTGTCGCAGTCGATATTGAATGCTGCGGGCACCTTGGGAAGGCCGGGCATTGTCATAATATCGCCTGTGTAAACAACGATAAAGCCGGCACCCGATGACAGGCGCATATCTCTTACAGTTATCTTGAAACCTTCGGGCTTGCCCAGCTTGTTCGGGTCATCAGAGAGGGAGTACTGTGTTTTGGCAACGCATATCGGCACATCTGCCTTGCCGAGGGCTTCTATCTCCTTAAGCGCTTTCTCGGCCTGTGCGGTGTAAACTACGCCGTCTGCTCTGTATATCTCTCTTGCAAGGGTCTCTATCTTCTCCTTAACGGGGAGCTTTTCGTCATAGAGGGGCTTGTAGTTTGAGGGCTTGCTCTCTATTGTGGATACTACCTTTGCTGCTAAGTCTGTGCCGCCCTCGCCGCCCTTGGCAAATATCTCA
The DNA here is from genome assembly GCA_902787365.1 of uncultured Ruminococcus sp. Taxonomy (GTDB): domain Bacteria; phylum Bacillota; class Clostridia; order Oscillospirales; family Ruminococcaceae; genus NK3A76. The sequence continues at coordinate 9,474 of CADAGC010000066.1, forward strand.
GCGAGCGATACCTCGACGCCCATCTCGCCGCATACTCTCTTTATAACGGCTATCTCTGCATCTGTGTCTGATGCGAAGCGGTTTATAGCAACAACAACAGGCACGCCGAACTTCTGCATATTCTCGATGTGTGTCTTAAGGTTTACGATGCCCTTTTCGAGCGCCTCAACATTCTCAGCTGTAAGCTCTGTCTTGGGAATTCCGCCGTTGTATTTGAGCGCACGGATAGTTGCAACAAGCACAACGCAGCTGGGCTTAAGGCCTGCAAAGCGGCACTTGATGTCAAAGAACTTCTCAGCGCCAAGGTCAGAGCCGAAGCCTGCCTCGGTGATAACGTAATCAGCCAGCTTAAGTGCGAGCTTGGTAGCTCTTACCGAGTTGCAGCCGTGTGCGATGTTTGCAAAGGGACCGCCGTGGATAAGTGCGGGGTTGTTTTCTAACGTCTGCACGAGGTTGGGCTTGAGCGCATCACGCAGCAGGGCTGTCATAGCGCCGCAGCAGCCCAGATCCTTAGCGTAGACGGGCTTGTTATCATAAGTGTAGGCTACGAGTATGCGCTCGAGCCTTGCCTTAAGGTCTGCAAGGTCGCTTGATAAGCAGAGTATAGCCATGATCTCGGAAGCAACGGTTATCTGGAAGCCGTCCTCACGGGGGATACCGTTGACCTTAGAGCCGAGGCCGACAATGACCTCACGAAGCGCTCTGTCGTTCATATCCATACATCTTTTGAAAAGAATACGTCTCTGGTCGATATTGAGGGGGTTGCCCTGGTGCATCGAGTTGTCGGCGATTGCGCAAAGGAGGTTATTTGCAGCAGTTATTGCGTGCATATCGCCTGTGAAATGGAGGTTTATATCCTCCATAGGAACTACCTGCGCATAGCCGCCGCCTGCAGCGCCGCCCTTTATGCCGAAAACAGGCCCGAGTGACGGCTCACGGAGTGCGAGGATAGCCTTTTTGCCTATCTTTGACATACTCTCCTCTAAGCCTACCGAGATAGTGGTCTTGCCCTCGCCTGCGGGGGTGGGGTTTATAGCTGTAACGAGTATGAGCTTGCCGTCGGGCTTGTCCTTGGTCTTTGTATAAAGGCTCTCGGAAAGCTTTGCCTTATAGTGGCCGTAGGGCTCATAGTCCTCCTCGGATATGCCGAGCTTTGAGGCTATCTCGCCTATTCTTTTCATTTTCGCTGCCTGTGCTATTTCGATATCGCTTAACATAGTGCTACACTCCTTTTTTATATAAGAGATACGGGGCATCTGATATGACCCGAAAGGTGATTATAAACAACATTCCAACCTATATTATATCACAAATTTTCACCAAGGTCAATTAGCTAATGTGAAAAATAGCTGAAAATAAGTGAGGAATTATGTATGTAAGATATAAAAAAGAGCCCGCACTATTGCACGGACTCTTATATGTTTATTTGGAAAAGCCTAATCCAAAAGCGGTCTGATTACTCAGCAGCCTCTTCTGTCTCCTCTGTGCCTTCCTCTGCACCTTCCTCAGTGCCCTCAGCAGCTTCCTCGCCGCCTTCTTCTGTGCCTTCAGCAGCTTCTTCGCCGCCCTCAGCAGCTTCGCCCTCTTCAAAAGCTGTAGAGAGGTCTACGCTTGTGTTAGCAACATAGATAGCGCCCTTGTACTCTTCAGACTCAGGCATCTCGTTTGTGAGGACCTTAGTGCCGTCGTTCTCCTCAAGCTCGAACTCGCTTGAAACGTTGTTGATGTTTGTGATGATCTTCTTGCCCTCGATGGTGTATGTACCAACGAGCTTGCCCATGCCGACCTGTACGCACATAGCCTTGCCGTCAGCGCTGAATGCATATGTTACCATCTGTGACTCAGGGTCAACACCGAGCTCTGCTGCATAGTCAGCGATCTGTACTACTGTGCCGTCTTCCTTTGCGAGCATACCGAGTGTCCAAGCGTTAGCTGTAAGAGCTGCTGTGTCAACTTCACCGTCAGCTGCGGGAGTCTCTGCCTCGGAGCTTGCATCGTCTGCTGTGCTCTCTGCTGCACTGCTCTCTTCTGCTGCTGAGCTGCTGTCAGCTGTGGAGCTGGAAGCTGCTGCGGAGCTGGACTCTGCTGCCTTGCTGCTGGATGAGCTGTCATCACCGCAAGCTGTCATGGACATCATCATAGCGATTGCCATAGCGAGAACTGCGGAAACTCTAAACATTTTCTTCATAGTAAATTCCTCCTAAATTACGGCTTTTTATATATAGCCTAATTAACATTAAATATTTTAACGCCTATTTAATAATGTGTCAAGAGTTTTTGGGTTAGTGTCAGCAAATTTCTTGCAGCATGACATATTTTACAATAAATATGTCTACTTTTTGTGCAATCATACAATAGCTTGAAACGAGCAAAAACTGTATTAACTAAATATTAATAATTTTCTCTTTGGCAGGCATTGACAAAAGCCCTTAATATATGCTATAATTTTTATACAAAATAAGCAAAACGCTGCTTAGAGAAGAGGAGGAAATTATTATGGCAAAGTTTGTATGTTCCGTTTGCGGTTATGTTTATGAGGGCGAGGCTGCTCCCGAGCAGTGCCCTGTGTGCAAGGCTCCCGCTTCAAAGTTCAACAAGATGGACGAGGAAGCAGGCCTGACATGGGCTTCCGAGCACGTAGTAGGCGTAGCTTCTGATGTTCCCGAGGATATAAAGAAGGATCTGCGCTCTAACTTCGAGGGCGAGTGCAGCGAGGTAGGTATGTATCTTGCTATGGCAAGAGTTGCTTACAGAGAGGGCTATCCCGAGGTAGGTATGTACTACGAGAAGGCTGCATTTGAAGAGGCAGAGCACGCTGCCAAGTTTGCAGAGCTTTTAGGCGAGGTGCTCACCGACAGCACAAAGAAAAATCTCCAGATGCGTGTTGACGCAGAGAACGGCGCTACCGCAGGCAAGACCGACCTTGCAAAGAGAGCAAAGGCTCTCAATCTCGACGCTATCCACGACACAGTTCACGAAATGGCAAGAGACGAAGCACGTCACGGCAAGGCTTTCAAGGGTCTGCTCGACAGATATTTCAAGTAATAAGCATAAAAGGCCGTCCGTAAGGGCGGCTTTTGTGTTATGTGGTGCCCCCTATTGACAATTATTACAAAATCGTGTATAATAAACTCATAGTATTCACATAGGTTTATGGGCAAAGACTTAAAAAGGCGGTGCGGGAATGAAAATATCAACAAAGGGCAGATATGCCTTACGAATGATGTACGATATGGCGGTAAACGATTCGGGCTCTGCCATGCCCTTGAAGGACATAGCGCAAAGGCAGAACATCTCTATAAAATACCTCGAGCAGATAGTTATTCTTCTGAACCGTGCAGGCTTTGTAAAAAGCGTAAGAGGTGCGCAGGGCGGTTACAGACTTGCCCACGAGCCGGAGTATTACACGGTTGGTATGATACTGCGCCTGACCGAGGGCAGCATGGCGCCCGTTGCCTGTCTTGATGATGAGGTCAATCAATGCCCGAGAGCAGATACCTGTCCCACGCTTTTTGTGTGGGAAAAGCTCAATGACGCCGTCAAGGGCGTTATCGACAACATCACTCTGCGTGATATAATCGAGCACGGGCAGGAGATAACGATAGACTACAACATCTAATGCATAATGCATGATTCATAATGCATAATTGAGGTGGTGCGCCTGCGGCGCACGTATTTAAAAAATGACAGCACCCCGAGGGTTTTCCTCGGGGTGTATTGCGTTTATGTGATATAGCAAATGACGGCAGACCTTGAATGCGGCCGCCGTTTTTTATCGTGATAATAAAAAACCGCAGCCGTGTTTGAACTGCCCCACATTGTGCGTACAGCACAAAAAAGCCCCTATGGTAAATAAAAATTAAGCAACGAACTGGCTTCGCAATTCAAGCGGAGTCAGTTT
>CADAGC010000067.1 GCA_902787365.1 uncultured Ruminococcus sp.
CCGCATGGTATACTCTGACAGCGTTTATCGTCATCCTTTATTTTGTAAAAGGTGTCAGAAAAGATGCATATGATCATCCCATTATCTATCAGATATTTTCGAACGGAAAGACAAGACTGATGGGAAAGAGGCGTGACAGGAAGCTCAGCGTACTTTTGATGTTCGGGATCGGGAGCGTAGATAAGAACGGACAGAAACTGACCGTTTTCAGGCTTATCCGGAATCTCGGCGGTCTGGGTGTGGGCATGGCGCTGATCATATTCTTCATTTTCCTCGGAAGTACGTTGGCGATGGTTTTCTAGGCATCCGGTGTTTTTTTATGAGTGACACTTTTATGACGTTTTTCATGGTAATATTGTAAAAACAATACAGTTACCGCAAAAACGGAGGAAGAAAAAATGGATAAACATATGATAAACACGGAAGAAGAACTTAAAAACGGCGATACCGTAAGCTATGTTTCTCATAACTCTGTTCCTTTGAGTGAGCTGCGCCAAGTGATAGATGAGCTTAGCGATGAAACAAAAAGTTCATTTACAGGCTTCTTTGTGCATTTTAGTACAAGGGATCATGGGCTGCCTTATGATACTGTGGCTGCAAGGCTTGAATATAACAGCGAGCTGCATAAATACGGTCTGTATAGCAAGTATCTGGATAATATTCATGTTTCATCAGGGCGATATATCACACCTGATGAGGAGTTTGAAGGCAAAAATGTTGCTGTTATCAGGGATTTTGCTATCGGAGATTCTCCCGCCTTCGAGTGTGAAGCAGGCGAGAGTATCACTCTTTTCGGCAAGAGCTATCAATTCATAGGAACGTTCAATGAAACAGATGTGGGGTTTACTACGATTGATGTGCCCTTTGGGTCGCTGCCTGATGATATGCCTGTTGTGTCGGTGTATTTTCTTGAGGGAAAAGTCATAACAACGCAGGCGTTTTCCGAGATAAACGATACTATGAGAAGAGTTTTCGGTGACAATGTGAATATACCCGTAATGCAGACCGCCGACACAAGCGAAACAAAGTTTTACACGACAATTGTTATCATATCGGTAGTGTTGTCGGTCATAGCAGCTATTACTCTGATGATACTTTTTCGATATATAGTTTTTACACGCAGAAAGACGATATCTGTTCTAAGACTTTCAGGCTGCACCCGCAGCAAAGCGGCACTTATGCTCATAACAGAGGCCGTGGGAGTTTCAGGGGTGATATATGTTTTCTGCGCTTTGCTGTATCATCTATTGATTTTACCCAAGCTTACATATTTCTTCCCTAAAATAGCTGAGGTGTATTCACTTACTACATATATCTATATCTTTGCGGTGTTTATCGTGGTACTGCTCATTACTATGGCGGTAATGGTGTTTGTAACTCTTGATGATCAGCCTGTTGATATGTTCAGAAGGGCAGGTGTCGGCTGATGATCGGTCTGGGGCTTAAAGAATTTAGGCGGCATATATACACAAACCTGTTCATAGCCGTACAGCTTGCAGCGGTGCTGTTTATTGTGATTCTCTGCATATCAGGCGTGTATTCAAGGATAGAGCTGTATACGCCTGTAAAGGAATACCTTGAATGTGACGGGGCATATGCTGCCGATGTAAAGATCATGACCGAGGACGGGAAAAGGCTTGAAGAGCTTGTCCCCGAGATAGACAGATATATCGGCGCATATATGCTTGAGCTTGGCAGAGATATTGGTGACGGAGGTCTTTGTTACGCTTATGATGATGAGATCATAGAGCATTATACGCCAAAGCTTTCGGAGGGCGTCTGGCTTGATGAGAAGATACGTGACGGCAAGCTATGTGCTGTCATAAATTTTGACAGCGGCTATAAACTTGGCGATACCGTAACAAAGCAGTATTCCTATTACAGAGAGGACGATGTGACGTTCAGCGACCCCGAAACGATTGATGTTGAGTTTATCATCGTGGGAAGACTTATGAAAGATGCTATGGTATTCGGGCTTAACCCAAGCACGAGCAAGAACGATGACCACAGAGCACTTTACAGCGAGTATAAAGGAAAAGACACAATACTTCTATGCTCGCAGACTGCTGCTGAAAACAAGGGCGTGGGTTGTTACAGAGTGGGTCATCAGCTTGTTATTTTCAAGGACGGGATATCTAATGAACAGTCTCAGGCGGCTGTTGCTGAAATAAACAAGCTCACAGACTTTGCGATGCCCCTTAGTGAACTCAGAGCCGCATCGCAGCGATATGTCTATGAGCAGCTTATACGTTTGGCACCTATACTTATAAGCGTGGTAATGCTTATATTTGTAAGCACGGTGGCTATAACCACACTCAATATGAAAATGAATATGCGCACAAGTGCGATATATGCGCTGCACGGCTGCACTATGAAAGGGTGCAGCATGATATACCTTATAAACAGCCTTATAGTTACGGTAATATCGGTCATGCTGTGTACGGCCTTTATGAATATACTTGCCTTAAAGGGCTTTTTTGAAAAAACGGTCGTGACGGTCGATATACATACAGTCATAGGGTGCGCAGGAGTGTGCGGAGCATTTCTTGTATGCTCTCTTGTTTCGCCGGTAATAGGTCTTGGCCGTGCAAGTATAAAGGAGCAGCTAAATGTAAGTGAGTGAGGTGTGGAAAATGATAAAACTTGATAACATAGTAAAGATATACAACCCAAAGAAATCCAACGAATTTGAGGCTCTGCACGGTGTATCCTGCGAGATAAATGACGGCGAGCTGGTGGCAATAATAGGCAAGTCGGGCGCCGGGAAAAGTACACTTTTGCATATTCTCGCCTGCATTGATTCCTATCAGGACGGCGAATATAAGATAGACGATACGCTTGTAAAGGGGCTGTCAGAAAGAAAATATGCCCGTATAAGAAACGAAAAGATCGGTATGGTTATGCAGGACTTTGCACTTGTGGAGGACTTCACAGCCCTTGAAAACGTGATGATACCGCTCAACTTCTCAAAGAAAAAGATAAAGGGCAAAAAGGAAAAAGCCCTTGCCGCTTTGCGCTCTGTCGGAATCGAGGAGCTTGCAAAAAAGCCCTGCAACAAGCTCTCGGGCGGGCAAAAACAGAGGGTGGCTATCGCAAGGGCAATAGTCAATGAACCCTCTATGATTCTTGCCGACGAGCCGACTGGTGCGCTTGATACCAAGACATCTGCCGAGATAATGGAACTGTTCAAGTCACTTAATGAGCAGGGGCGGACGGTGGTTATAGTAACGCACGATCCGAAGGTCGCCGAGCAGTGCGGGCGTATAATTGAGATATCTGACGGGGAGATAGTAGGCGGCAATGAGTGAATTGACAGGAGTGCTGGGGTGTGATATAATTAAACCAACAGTATAGATAATACAACAAAGTATTTTTTAGACCTGTTTATAACAAAAGTACTTGGATTATTTGGTGATAACATGATGAAGAAATCTATTAGAATTATTCTGACAATAGTCATTTGTCTGTTTTCTGTTTCGTGTGGTGTAATAGGTGACAGCTCAAATGATAGTGAGCCTGATCCGCATAAGAATAGCGTTGAATCTTATCATTATGAGCAAGAACAAACTGAGAAGATACTTGAAAAACTTATAGAGTGTTTTGATAACAAAGACAAGGAAGGCATAAAAGCTTTGTTTTCGCCTCAGACTGCAAAAGATAATAGCCTTGATTCACAAATAGACAAGGTTTTTGAGATATATGACGGAAAATCTTTGTCATATGAAATTAAAAGCGGTGGTATTGCAGGCTCAGCTAAAAAAGATGGTGTTTATACATTTTTAGAGTATGACGGTGAATTAAAAAGCATAAAAACAGATACTAATAAGTCATTTTCTATTTGGATATCTAGATGTGTAGTAAACGATGATGAACCGAATAAAGTTGGTCTTACCAGAATTACACTATGTCGAGAGAATGGAGTGAAACTCGCACCTATTGGTGACGTTTCTCAAAATGAGACTTTTTATAATTATGATGATACGGATTTGTCCTAAAGTTTTGTTTTGTTAATTTGACAACAAATCTTACACCTTTCCCATATGTTTCAGTTTCTATAAGATAAATGTCATAGACTATCCTCATTATCTTGAAAGTTATTATTTGATGACAAAGAATATCAAAACTGGTTGGTGAAATGTTATGTTAAAAAGAATTGTTATTAATGCATTATTTTTTTATACCATTTATAATTGGAGTATTATTGTGTAAAACGGAAAAATTGGGATTCTATGGAAACAGCAATGGTTTGATAGGTTTTCCTCTTTGTATAGTATCAGAATTATGCATAATTATCCGGAGATATTATTCACTTGTCAGACAGCTTGAACGTGATGATATAAATACCAGAAGCAGAAGATCTATACTTATAAATACTACGATCAGCAATGCAATTATTTGTTTCTTTGGTGTTTTATTTTTTAAACTTTTGAACGGAAGTGTATCTGGAACAGTAGGTATTATTTTTTTTATGATCTTAGGGTATAATATCCCGTTAGCGGTCAAAAGAAAAGACCTTATATTGAGTATAATCTGTTTAAGCGTAATAATGTTTGCATTGAGCTGTATTCTTTGTTTAAATATGGATGTGATGAGTTTTTATTCCAGTATATATAAAAAAAGATAGAGGATTAATAATGCTCTTTTTACAGATGTTTTTTTCAGGCTGATGCACCTCGCACCAGCCTACTTTTTTACAACAAATCACATAGACATCTGTTCTGTATCAGCTATGTACGTAATTGTCATGCATGAAATGAAGAGTAGAGGGAATAGCATAGAACATTTCCAGTAGCCAACAAATCATACCAACCACCACATATCCGTAAACCATCCAATACAATATCGCCTGGGTCATCTGTTATATATAGAAAGGATATGATAATCATGAAGAGATTATTAGCCATATTCTCACTGATACTTTTAATATGTGTTTTTACTATTTATATGACATCACCGATTTATAGGTCTTATCAGAGAATGATAAGCGACTCATTTAAGGATTTTAAGGATATAGAATTTGTGAGTATAAACGATCACAATGGCGGATATGCTGTCTATTTTGATCTGAATAATGATTCTATTTCAGATACTGCTTTAGATGAAGCGGTAAGGTCGTTTAATATAATAATTAACGTTTTAGATAAAAATCCTGATCACCCGATGAATGGACGTGATATCTATATAATTGTTATGCAGAAAAATCACAGATCATCAAGCTGGATCAATATAGAGTATAAAAGCAATAAGGTCAATATAGATATTAATGCCGATTCAAAGAAACTATCATATGATAGTATTAATGATATTGCTTTCGATATTGATTCACTGAAGATACAAAATGCTTCCAGCTTTGAGATAGAAAGTGTAATAGGAATAAAAATAAAAACCAAATTAGAACTTATAGATTGTATGTATTCAAATAAAGACTATGCTTTGAATGATAATGATATTTCGGCAATTAAAAATAATAATCCGGATATTAAAATACTTGTTGACGATCCTGTTAAACATTATAGAGAATACTGATTTTTTTAAAATAATTGTCAAATACTTATTTGGGCTGATGCACCTCGCACCAGCCTGTTTTTTATCATAAATCATATAGGCATCTGTTCCGCCCACATACGAAATTTCTTTTTCGGCCTTAGCCTCTTGCACCAAGGCTGCATTTATGCTACAATTAGATCAAGACAAGCATATTAGTAAATCTACCCAAACATAGTCGTAGAAATCTATGCAAAAGGGAGAATTATCCTTTAAACGGATAAGCAAAATACTTCTGAAAACTCAATATATATAAAAGCTTTTAGGAGGAAATATATGCGTTTAACAACAGATGAGCTTATTGTATTAATGCTGCGGCTGATATATGAGCAGGAAAAGATGACTGAGCAGCAGAAGGCGAGAATATACAAAAGGGTATTTTCTTTGGTGGAGGAGGTTAGTGAAGGTGGAGAGAGCTGACATAAAAGCCCTTGCGGAGAGCTTTGGCAAAGGCGACAAGGCGGCATTTGAAAAGCTTTATCAGGAATTTCATGAGAAGGTATATTTTTTCATTATTCGCATTGTTGACAGCCCCGACACGGCGGAGGATCTTACCTCGGAGACCTTTACAACAGCCTTTGAACATATTTCGCAGCTTAAGTCGGGCGAGTCATTTGTCGGGTGGCTGTATTCTATCGCATACAGCAAATGTGCGAAACATCTTAAGGAGCTTTCAAGGAATATAAGCAATGACGATCTTGAATATCTGCTTGAGGCAGGCAGGCTGAACGAACCTATACTGCTCCCCGACGATTACGCCGAAAATGAGGAAACAAAGGAGCAGCTAAAAAGCATAATCGACAGCCTGTCACCCGATATGAGGGCGGCGGTCATTATGTATTACTACGATGAGATGACTATCCCCGAGGTGGCTGAGGCGCTTGAAACAAACGAGAACAATGTCAGCCAAAAGCTCTATAAGGCAAGAAAGCGCATAAAGGAAAAAGTCGAAAAGCTCATCGGAAAAGACGGCCTTTTCGCCGCCGTTCCCATGAGCGCCGTGCTTGAAAACCTGAGCGACGGGGTATGGATAGCCGCAGGCACCGCGCTCGCTGTCGGGTTGACCACAGGGCTCAACAAGGCAAGCGGCGGGATAGGTGATGTGCTTTTATACATCACGAGGAAATATTGGTCAAAGCACAAGAAAAGCCTTGCTGCCCTGCTCTTTTCGGGGGTGCTGCTGTGTGCGGTGGTGTGCTGTGCATTCCTACTGCAAAGAGCAGAGTTTAGCCGCTTTCTTGATGAATGCTATGACGCAACGGGCTATTATTCCTTTATGTGGCTAAGTGATGACACCGAGATCCTTGATGCCATGAGAACAGATAAAACAATAGAGGGTACTATAAATGTTCTCGGCAAAACAGGCAAGGGTGCGATACAATATGAATACGGCTATCTTGATGACCCGTACAGCCTTGCGCATATCCCCTTTGAAAGCGGCAGACTGCCCGAAAAAGAGGGCGAGATAGCAATAGACCGTCACGCACTTGATAAGCTGGGCTTTTTCGGCTCGGTCGGTGATGAGATAACGCTTGATACGGGTACATATACCCTGGTGGGTATTATTGATAAAGATAATTACGGGCACAGCCGAGCGTTTTCCCGTGCGGCTGATGAATGGGTAGATGATACTAACATTTACAAGCAGAGCTATGACAACGGTGATGTAAAGTATATCCCTATGATATATGTCTCCCCTGATAGTAGTCAAACGCCCCTATACAGCTACACTATGCTTGATAATATCAGGGAATTTCAGAACGCTGATGAGGTCTACAGATATTTTGTCGATAAGCTCGGATATACAGGCGATATGTCGCCCTCTTTGACCTGGAAGAACAAATCACTCGATGCAGAGAGGAGCTATAAAGACGAGTTCGCAGGCAAAACAAGAAGCACAACTATTCTTTGTATTATCGCCACCCTTATATCCTCGCTGTCGGTCATTGCAGTTATGCGAAATATCTTCTCCGAGCGTGAGGGGAGCCTGACGATGCTGCGAAAAGTAGGAATGTCAAAGCGCAGTATGCGTGTGATGTTTGCTGCCGAATACCTAATACTTGCGGCTTTCCAGTCGGCACTCGGGCTGGGGATTGGTGCATCCGTATATTTTGGTATATATCAGTTTCAGGTAAGTGTCCTTGAAGAGCTGCCGCTGTCTGGCTTTACAACCGATACGCTCGTTACAGAAAATATAGCAAGCCCGTATCTTTATGCGGCTATATTCTCGCTTGCCGTGCTGCTTTCGGGCTATCTCTTTGCGGCAATGCTCTCGCATATCAGAATGCCGCACCGCAGAAACAGAAAAGCAGCAGGTCTTAGCAGGTGCATAGCAAGGGCTTTTGCAAACAGATCGGTCACTGTAATACAGACGCTCGCTCTTACCCTTATCTGCTTTGGAACTGTTTTCGGGTATATGCTCTACTACACAACAACGGGCAGCTTTGATAATGAAACGGGTAAGTTTATCCCTTATGTCACAACAAAGTTCGGCGATAATGGTATGTTTGATTTTGAGGAGGACGGTGTCGAGGAATACTATATAGCCTACCCTGCGCAGAACACCGAGCTTGATAACCTGCGCCTGTCACCGCAGACAGAGAGCACCTGCGGCATTGATGATACTACCGCAGACGGGCTTGATGAAGCAATAACAACAGGCAGACTTACACACACCTTTTTGCAGTATGACGAGCGGCAGAACGGGCTTTTGTATGGCATAACCTTCGGTGATGATGATATGCGAAAGTTTATCTATGACAGCTCATCAGACGAGGGCAAAGCATTTATCGACAGCGGAAAATACTTTTATGGATACAAAACAGCTGTTGCAAACAAAGCGGCTATCGAGCAGCTTGAGCCTTATGTCATAAGCGGTAAGATAGATATCGACAAGCTCGCAAGCGGCGAGCAGATGATAGCAGTTCTGACAGAGGATATGGAGGTCTTTTCAAGCGGTGAGAAGATAACGCTCGGCTCACTTTACACAGATAACGGTTTTGGCATAGACAAGCTCACCACGCACGACACCGAGATAGGCGCAGTTGTAAGGCTTAACAAAGACGCACCTAACATATTAAAATATGCTGTAACTACAAGCGACAGGTGCAGCCTGCTCACTACAGCACAGGGCGCAAAGGCTTTGGGGATAGGCAACGCAAGCTATACGGAAATATTTTCAAGGAATGCACTTCCTGCAAACGCCCTCCCTCTCGGAACAGGCATGGAAAAGACCTCATACAGTATAGAAAAGCACAAGCTGTTTTTGCAAAATGCCTCACAGATAGGCTCAATGGCTTTGCTTGTTACCGTGATGTCGCTGTTGGGTTTTGCGGCATACTTTAACGGCATAGGTATGAAGATACGCTTAAAAGAATATCAGATATCCGTTATGCGTGCAGTCGGCACACCGCTGAAAAAGCTAAGACGCAGGCTTATGCTTGACAGCATACGCATACCTGTTGCGGCGGCTGCTTTCACATTCGGCGGCATAAAGCTGATGCAAAGAATAATGAAAAGTGCCTACAACGACCGGCAAGCATTATGGCAGGAAAGCAGAGATATGGCAGATAAATACAGTCCGTATTTTCAGGTCGAGAGTATGTTTAACGAATTTATGCAGAAAATGAACGAGTACAACGAGCGCATGAGTAAGATAGGTGTCGATTACCTGCTCAGAAATCAGATGTGGTTTATACGCTTTGTATTACCGCTGATGATAGTGTTCGGGGTAATGTGTGTGGTAACTATCCTGCTCACCCGCCGCAGCTTCAAAATGTTCACCCCCGACATAGCGTCATCACTTTCAAAAGGGAGGAAAAGACAATGATAAAGACAGAAAACCTCACCCGCACCTACGGCAAGGGCGAGGGCAAGGTGGTCGCCCTCAAGGGCGTTGACCTCACGATAAATGACGGCGAAATGGTGGCGATAATCGGCAAGTCGGGCAGCGGCAAATCAACGCTATTAAACCTCATAGGCGGGCTTGATGCGCCGACCGAGGGGAAGATCTTTTACAACGACACCGAGATAGGCAGAATGAATGACACCGAGCTGTCGAAGTTCAGGCTCAACAATGTGGGCTTTGTGTTTCAGTTTTTTGACCTTATCCCCGAGTTGACGGCTGAGGAGAATATCCTGCTGCCGTCAAAGCTCGCAAAGAAAAAGGAAAACAACGCTGACAGCATTTACTCGGCGCTTGACATCTCAGACAGGATAAAACACTACCCTGCTGAGCTTTCGGGCGGTCAGCAGCAAAGAGCCGCTATCGCAAGGGCGATGATAAATTCTCCCGATGTGCTGCTGTGCGACGAGCCGACAGGCAACCTCGACAAGCGCTCGGGCGAGGAGGTAATGGCGCTGTTAAAAACGCTTAATGAAAAGGGCAAGACTGTTATTATAGTTACGCATGATGCTGATATAGCTGAACAATGTAAGAGAATTATTGAAATAAGTGACGGACATATAGTTTAAAAATGACAACACCTCAATACTCTACGAAGTATTGAGGTGTTATTATGCAGGGAGTTTTAAAAAATCGAGAATGTGATATATTGTTATATTTGCACATTTATCATTATTTCGTATGCTGACTTATTCGGAACACACCATAATATTGGTCATTATTTGGTCATTATCAGTCATTAAAACCCATTAAAAGTTAAGCAAAACAGCTTTGCCTTAAATGCGCTAAGCTCCCATATTTTTGGGCTTTTGTGAAAGCTGTTAAAAAACACCGTTATCAAGAAATACAATTCAAGTCCAACAGGGGGAGCCACTTTAAGAAGCTCGTAGATACGTTATCTACGGGCTTTATTGTAAGTTTTTTGGGACAGTTGGCTATTATATTTGCCTTGTCTATAATGCACATAATACTTTGCTGCAATTGTGCAATTATACAATTCTTATGTAAGACGAACGCCTTTCTGTTAACCGAAGATAAAAAGCTAAAATTCTTTTATTCTAATTTTGCTATTATTTTATGGCTTGTTCCGTGTGGAGCAAGCCCTATTCTATTTCCCCATTTCCCATTTCAGCAAAAATTTCATATTCATTGATATGTTCTGCAAATTCTGAATAATTCTCAATCAAGTGTTTTTTCAAAGTGATCATTCGTTCTTTGGCAAGTTCAGGTTCGAGGAAAAATAATGCACTGTCAATATATACATACTTATTTCCATAAATTGATAGCTCTGTCAAGCTTGACGGGGCGGAGTATATCCTCTGAGAGCTGTTTGTCCGCAACATTATCCTTTATCTTGTTTACAGCCTTGCGGTTGGAGATTATCCTCTCGCTGTACTTTGACGGGTCGCATAGAAACTCCTCGATAGTGTTGGTATCAATATCAAGCTCACCGTTATCTCCACCGCCGCTTATAAGCCTTGTGAAATCTTCTGAATCTGCAAATTCATCCAGAGTGTTGCTCAGGTCGCTCTCATTCTGAGCCATGTCGTTGAGGCCCTGCATTTTTTCGATAGTTTTCTTAGGCATATTCCTTATCATATCATAGTAGACTATGGTCGCCATTGCTCTGCAGGCAACAGTTTTTGATTTAGCGGTAAGGTTATTAGATTTAGCACTCTTTACATAGGTATCAAGCATTTCCATAGCCTCCAAAGCATGCTGTGCCGAGGTCTTGAGATAGCCTTTCTGGGTATTTGCCTGCTCGGTCAATGCTTTCTTGACAGCTGCTATCTCCATATTGCTGCGCTTCTTTACATCTACTCTGTCGGTGGCGTTTTTATACTCCTCTTTTATTTCGTTCTCCATCTGTATATCTTCATTATACATAGCTTCACGTATATCTGCCACCTCATGCTCTATGCTGCTTACAATGTCAAGGCCTTCCCTTACGGCATTTATGCGCTTTTGCGACTTATAGTCTGCGGTAGCACCTGCTTGGAGCTTGCCCTGCCTGCGCTTGCGCTCCATGTAGTCATTCATAAGGTCTTTTGACTTGCTGATATTATCCATCGCCTTAATGATCAAAGCTCTGCGGACGTTGATGTCAAGCTCCTTATTATCCTTTACGGCCTGTATCTGCTTATATGCTTCGGCTATGGTATCAAGGCTTGCAATAGCCTTGTCATACTTCTTGCTGCCGAGGGTGACGTTCTCCTTGGCCTTTTCGCCGTGAGCCCTGGCAGCGGCGATCTTTTCAGCTATTGAGCTGCCCTTGACCTTATGCCCTGTGAATTCGGGCAAGTCGAGCTGGTTTCTGCGGATATCGATCCTTTTAAGCTGATTATTTGCTTCGTATTTTGCACTTAGGTGAGAAAACGTATCGGGGAATTTGTAAAGCTCCTTTTCAGTAAGCGGCTTTGAGACCTCTGCAAGAGATTTTATCCTCTTTGATAAACCTTCACGCTTTTTCTCATATTCCTCGTCCTCATATATAAACGAGGAATTTACAGAAGCATATTTCTCATACTCATGTGCAGCACGCCACATATTCTTGATATTCTTTTCAAGCTCATTGCGGTAGATACGTGCGGGTCTTGGGTCTGCATCAACTTCATCCTGAACAGGGTCAACAGTTTTAGCTACCTTTTCAAGAGCTGCACGCATCTTTACATATTCTTCGGGGTTTTCGGTGTCCTCGGGCGGAACTACGGCATCAAGCTCTTCAAGAAGCAGCTTTGCGTTATCAGCTATCTGTCTTGCGTTCTTTTCAAGCAGATCGGCTGAATCTATCATGTCTTTCTGCTTTTCCCATTCTTCTCTGAGTTCTTTGCCGTTTAGGGCGCACATGATAAGCATGAGATCTTCAGGGTATTCATTTATGTACGGAGCACCTTCGTAATAATCCATATTGACCTTGAAGCCGCCGCAGTTCTCATCAAAGTTGAGCCCGTAGTTGAAATATTCCGCACGCTTGTCCTTGTAGTCCTTATATTTGCCTTCAAAGTATTTATCTTCTATATCTTCCTTTAACTTTACGAGAACTTGAGTGCATGGTACATTTTTCTTTACGGTTTGCTTGATGCCGTCCTTTTCTTCCTCAACATCTGACATTACGCTGCTTTCATTAGCATACTGAAAGAACATATTATAAGCAAGATCAAGCCCCTTGCCGGTATCAAACTCTTTTGTATTCTGCGCAATATAGAGGTTCTTTGCAAGCTTGCTCTTAAGCTCGCCCTCGCTGTCAAGCAAATATTCTGTGCCGGGTATTTCCTTATCCATGACCATCTTTTTCATCTGGTCTATCTTGATGCCCTGCTCTACCACTATAGGGTTCTTGTTGTAGAACTTGAGGCACATATGCTCGAGCGTAAACAGGAGCGAAGGCACTACGGAACTGATGATGATATCGTCTATCTCGGAAGGCTTGATGCCCTCACGAATGATCATCGATTCTATCATAGTACCGTATTCGTCAGCAGATCTTCTGTTATCTGTCGCGAGTCTCCAGCTCTCGATCAGCTTACTGCCTTCAAACACTCCGACAACAAGATTGGTATTTCCGACATCGATCGCAAGCAGCATCTCTTAATTATCCTCCAGTCTTTTGAGCGCCAAAGCCATGGTGAGCCCCGGGATGACTCTGTTACCGGTCATCTCTGCGCCGAGGATCTCGTTGGCTTTCTTCAGCCTGTACTGTACGGTGTTGTTATGGATATCCATGAACTTCGCTGTCTTTCCGGAGTTCATTCCGGCGTCGAGCACGAATGTGGAAAGAGTCTCGATAAGCATATTGCCCTTGTTCTTTG